>JBCCSR010000159.1:0-8402 GCA_039199865.1 Bacteroidota bacterium | reverse complement strand
GTATCGGGTAAAATTAAAATTTCCGTTTGCAACTGAGCGCTATTGCCACACTCATCCGTAGCTGTCCAAAGTCGAATCCAAGTCACTGCCTCCTCACAAGATGGGGCGGGAGTCGACAAGTCTTCAAAAGTCAATTCCACGGCTCCACAGTTGTCTTCAGCAGTAGGTGTTTCAAAAACTGGTGTCTCCCCGCATTCGACAATTTGCGTTGGAGGCACGGTGGTAAAATCGGGAGCTGTTTCATCGATTACCGTAATGGTCTGACTAGCCGTGCCAAGAATACCACAGTCATCTACCACTGACCAAGTCCTAGTGATGCTAAATTCATTGGGGCAGTCACCGGGAATGGTATTGTCTTCAAAAGACATCGGTCCAATTGGTCCTCCACAATTGTCTTCCCACGTGGGTGCTGGTCCAAATTCAACAGGCTCCTCACAACTGATGACCTTATCCTCCGGAACATTGATCGCAAGCGGTGGAATACTATCGTTGACCACAATGGTTTGACTGATACTTGTACTGTTACCACACTCATCCTCAAAAACCCAAGTCCGAATTTCCGTAAACTTATTGGGACAGTTTTGGGGTAAAATTTGAATTTGTGCATCGACTTCAATCGAGCCATCACAATTGTCCATTGCAGTCAATGATTCTGCTGGTGGTATTTCGTTGGCACAAGCAAGCGATAAATCAGCAGGTGCAGCAGGTGCTTCTGGCGCAGTAGTATCATTGACCGTAATGGTCTGGCTGACACTGACACTATTGCCACAACCATCCTCAAAAATCCAAGTGCGGACCATGACGAATTGGTTGGCACAATCACCGGGCGTAATTTCAGCGCTTGGACTGGCCGTGATCTCACCTGCACAATCGTCCATTGCAGTCAGATTAACAGGGGCGGGAATATCCTCTTCGCATTGTACCGCAATGTCCTCCGGAGCAGGGGGAGCCACGGGTGGAGTGGTATCCACAACAAACAGGGTTTGAGCAGTCGTATTGATCCCTTCACAGTTATCCGTTACCGTCCAGGTTCTGGTGATGCTAAATTCATTGAGACAATCTCCAGGGGTGGTCACATCTTCGAAAGTCAGCGTTGTTGTTCCACAGGAATTAACAAATTCGGGAGTAGTAAAACTGGGTATCGGATCAGCACAATCTACAGTGAGATCTTCCAAGGTCCCTACCCAAGTTGGTGGAAGGTTATTTTTCAATTTAAAATGAATGTCTTTACTGGCTTCATTGCCACACTCATCGGTAGCGGTAAATACCACATGGGTAATGGCATAGCCATTGATCCAGGGACCTTCATTGGGACTAGCGGGACTGTAGCTCCAAGTTACTTCACCACAAGCATCCGTAGCGGTCAGATTGGATAGGTTATCCGCAATCCAGGCATCGTATTCAGATTGAATCAAATCATCACATTCCCGAATCGTTAGGTAAGGTTCGCCTTCGATGGTTGGAGGAGTATTGTCGACAACTAGAATCAGCATTTCTCCCGTACTCGTTCGACCACAAAGGTCAGTTGCGATGAAAGTCACCACTTGAGCTTGTCTGACATTTGGAATGGCAAAGACACTGGTGCTACAATCGACTGAATTAAAATTATTGGGATCAAAGTTGTTCGTAATCACTGGATCCAAACCAATGCAAGAAGTATTGACCACTGCATTCGCGGCAAAGTTGTTGAAGCTATTGACGATCATCGCTGGATCTTCGGGACATTCGATCACACAAATTTCGTTGGGGACAATCAACTCAGGGGGCTCGTTTTCCAACAAGTAAGTTTGTTGACAAATGCCTACTTGCCCACAATCATCCGTTATGGTGTAAGTGAATGTGTATTGGGTTGATGGACAATTGGGGGTTCCCAAAACCTGTGGTCCTATTACATTGATCTCATTGTTGATGCTGCATGACGATTCAACGATAAACAAATGGGGTTCAGGTAATACATTGTGAACACAGTCTACGGTCCGATCGGGTGGACAATTGGTGACTTGAATTTGTGTCCAGGCCACGGGTATTCCCAGTAAAAATAACAAGGCAGTGATCAAGCAGTAAGACCAGCAACTGCGTTTTTGAAAAGAGGAATAATCTTTTGCCTTGGTGGCAAATGGAGTAGAAAAAATGTCCATAGGTTTTGTTTTGTGCGCTCAAAGAGCAACGCTCTAGCACATGTTCTGACAATAACTGTTTTTTGAGATCGTCGAATAGCTCATTAGGGGCAAATCTTTGCCGAAATAACTATTGTGTCGTACGAATCAATTGATGGGACAGATGGGGATTGGTGCGAGGTGAGTGAGTTTAAACAGAGTCAAAGATAACAAAAATTAACAAATAAATCAAAAATACATTTTTGTGGGGCAATTATTTCAAACACAGGCCCAGGTCTAAGGATTCCAGTTCAATAGCTCAGACAAAAAGAAATGATCCAATAAGCTTTGTTGCGAATGATATTGTATGTAAGAAAATAGAGGGTTGCTTTTTGACAAAATTCCCTTTACCATGGGAGAAACTAAGCGGGCAATTTACCCCCCTCTCTTCAAGAATAAAAAACAATTGGCCCGATTATTACGCAGAGAATAACGGTAGATCCTGATCTCGCTGGCCCTATAAATTTATGGTAGATATAATAATTTTTTAAACTAGATGAAGTTTTTGTTGTTGGATTATAGTTTTAATTCTTATTTTTCGTTAACTTAGGATCACGCAAAAGTGGCATTATGAAAAAGATTAAGGATTTGCTGGAACGTTCTGCCTTCGGAGTATGTAGCTATCTGGGGGATAAGATGGGCATCTCTTCTGCTCGAGTCAGAATCTATTTTATCTACATATCTTTTGTCGCTTTAGGCTCTCCAATCATCTTTTATCTTTTTGTTGCTTTTTGGATCAATGTCAAAAGCTACCTAAAAAGTACCCGAGACGCCATTTGGGGATAAATTGCATCAACTCATCTCCTTCCCTTCCTTTAATTTCTCTTTGATCGCTCAAATTTCAGGTTCGCGCTTTCCTTACTTTGCGATACCTAAGGCTTGTTTTCCCTTATTGTTCGAAGACAAACTGAATAATGTTGGCCCCCATTTCCAAAGACTTTCTTCTCAACTCTTGAGGGTCTTTATGGACGTCTTGATCTTCCCAGCCATCTCCCAGATCAGATTCAAAACTATAAAAACAAACCAAGCGACCTTCCCAAAAGAGTCCAAAGCCTTGAGCGGGTTTATCATCGTGTTTGTGGATCTTGGGTAGACCATTTTTAAACTTGAATTTTTGCTGATAGATTTCATGCTCAAAAGGCAATTCAACAAACTCACTTTCGGGAAATACTTTTTTCATAGCGGGCCGAACAAAGGGATCCATTCCATAATTGTCATCGATGTGAAGAAAGCCGCCAGCAATCAAATAGTTGCGCATATTTTCTGCTTCTGCATCGGAAAAAACAACATTGCCATGTCCAGTCATATGGACAAATGGAAAATTGAACAGTTCGGCACTTCCCACTTCTACGGTAGCATAATCGCGGGTGAAATCCGTTTTTAATTCTCGATTACAAAATGTGGCTAGATTGGGCAGTGCCGTTGGGTTGGCATACCAGTCTCCTCCTCCATTGTACTTAAGTAAAGCCAATTGCAATCCAGAGTTGGTCCGTGGAGGAGCGATAAATCCAGTGGACAGACAAAAAGCAAATAATAAAATCCAAGCGATATTGAGCGGACGCATCTTATTTTTCACAAGGCAAATATTTAATTAATACGATGAATTGATCTTTTATTGAGTTGTTTTCCTCTCCTCTGACTTCCAGAGCCCCCTGTTCTGTAATTGTATTGTATGACATGCCACCACTGCCGCTGTTTCTGTTCTCAAGCGACTCGGCCCCAGACTTACTCCCTGAAAATGATGCTGAAAAGCCAATTGCAATTCTTTTTCACTAAAATCCCCTTCTGGACCAATCAATACCATAACGTCTTTGCCAGCCTGGTATTTTTCGGCCAAGTGAATTTGCTGATCGATCTCACAATGCGCAATACATCTTTGGCTCGAAGCCCCAAGTTCAGGCAATCCCTGAATGAATTGATCAAAAGGAGTGAGGGCATTGACTTTAGGCAGCCAAGCAGATAGAGATTGCTTCATGGCGGCAACAACGATTTTTTCCAGGCGATCCAGCCGGATTTTCTTACGTTCCGACCGCTGACAATACAAAGGACTGATTTCAGATATCCCAATTTCTGTGGCTTTCTCCAGTAACCACTCAAAACGAGTAATGTTTTTGGTGGGCGCAACGGCCAGATGCACTTTTGCTGGCAATGGCTTGTACGGAAAGGTCTTTTTTAGGATACTCAGAACACAAGTTTTTTTCCCAGTTTCCACAATCTGTCCTTCATACCAAGTACCTTTTCCGTCCACAAAGCTCAGTTGATCGCCCTCCTTTTTGCGCAAAACCTGTACGCAATGACGGGCTTCTTCTTCACTAAAATAGGCAAAGTTTCCCTCGATATGGTGGCAATAGAAAAGCTGCATAGGGCCAAAAATAATGATAAAGCAAAGGAAATTGAATTTTGAACCCTGAGTTATCTAAAAAACAATCGTCCGTTTCCCGTTTCATCAGGAGCTTGCCCCTCTAGTAATTCCCTTCCCAGCGGCCAATGAAATAGGGAATTTATTTTTTTAATGCCCCTTAAATAGTACTTTTGCACTCGATTTACAACATAAAGTTGCAGTCACTTGTTCTTATAGGGTGCTCAATTTTAATCAACCGAAGCAATATAAAATATGGAATACGTCGTAATGATTGGACAGCTCATCTTGAGTTTATCCATTCTGATTGTGCTACACGAAATGGGGCATTTCTTCCCGGCTCGCTTATTTGGTACTCGTGTAGAGAAGTTTTACTTGTTTTTCGATCCCTATTTTTCCTTATTTAAGTACAAAAAAGGAGAAACGGAATACGGTATTGGTTGGCTTCCCCTTGGTGGTTATGTCAAAATATCGGGTATGATTGATGAAAGTATGGATCGAGAGCAAATGAAACAGCCTCCACAGCCCTGGGAATTTCGATCGAAGAAAGCCTGGCAGCGTTTGATTATTATGTTGGGTGGAGTAACCGTTAATTTTATCTTGGGATTTTTCATCTGGGCGATGGTTCTGTGGGTTTGGGGAGAACGATACATGCCTACCGAAAATGTAGTCCACGGCATTTATGCCGACTCGCTTGGCCAGGAAATGGGCTTGCGCAATGGAGATAAGGTATTGGGCATTAACGGTAAACCGTTTACCAAATTCAATGACCGGCTGATTGTCCAGGAAATCATTTTCAATGATGCTTCGGAGATGGAAATTGAGCGAAATGGACAAAAGCAGAACCTTCCAATCGATCCCAAATGGATCAGTGAATTGTCGAGCTTTAAAAATAAAAACGAGCTGCTTTTCATGGCCCGATTTCCCTTCGTCATTGGTGAAGTATCGGAAGATGAAAAGTATCCTGCCAAGAAAGCGGGGATCAAAGAAGGCGATCAAATCATCGCCTTCGATGGAACCTTCACGCCATTTTATGACAATTACCGAGAGCTCAGCAAAGCCAACAAAGGAAAAAATGTAGATCTGACCTTATTGCGTGCTCAAGATACCGTCCAAATCAATTTAACCCTCAATGAAAAGGGCAACATTGGAGTCATCCCCAATGGAGCGGATTTCTTTTTTGATGAAAAGCGGGAGCAATACAGCCTATTGGCAGCTTTGCCCGCTGGTACCAAAAAAGGTTGGAACTTTTTGGCCAATCAAATCAAAGCTTTTGGCCAGATGTTTAAAGGGAAAATTAAGGCAAGTGAAAGTCTAGGAGGGTTCAAATCTATTGGAGGCATGTTTGGTTACACCTGGAATTGGGAACGTTTCTGGACCATGACCGCCATCTTATCCCTCATTTTGGCCTTCATGAATTTGCTGCCTATTCCGGCCTTAGATGGCGGACACGTCATGTTTTTACTCTACGAAGTTATTACTGGCCGAAAACCGAGCGATAAGTTTATGGAATACGCCACCATCGTTGGTTTTGTCATTGTACTGGGCTTAGTGATTTATGCCAATGCCTTAGATTTTATTCGAGGTTAACGCAACGTCCGGGCATGAATTATTTTGAATTTTACGGTATTCCTTTGTCCCTTCGGGTTGATCAGGCTGCACTCAAGCGGCAGTTCTATCAATTTAGTCGGCAATACCACCCTGACTTCTACACCCAAGAATCGGCCGAAAGGCAAGCCGAAATTCTCGAACTATCGACTCTTAATAACAACGCGTATAAAACGCTATCCAATTTTGATCTCCGTATGAAACACCTCCTCGAAATTAAACAACAACTAAAAGAAGAAGGTCAAAATAAACTCCCCCAAGATTTCCTCATGGACATGATGGAGATCAATGAACAACTCATGGATTTGGAGTTGGACTTTGATGAAAAAGTGTACCTCAAAGTCATTGAAGCCATTCAAGAACAAGAAGATCAACTCCTCTCTCCCATCCAAATTTACATCGACGAATATCCCGGCTCGGAAAACGAAGCGGAGGCCCTCGAGAAAATCAAAGAATATTATTTAAAAAAGCGCTATCTATTGCGTATCCGCAAAAATTTGAATAAATTTGCATCGCTCTGACGAGAAAGTACTCTACCAAACTTTCTTGAAGTATTGATCAGAGTAAAAATTGCCGAAGTGGCGGAATTGGTAGACGCGCTGGATTCAAAATCCAGTTCAGGCAACTGAGTGCGGGTTCGATTCCCGCCTTCGGTACTAGCTGATAATCAAGCACTTAAGTCGAATCTCACGGTTCGACTTTTTTTGTTTCTGGAGCTTTGGTCACACTATGGTCACACAAATTAGTATTTGTTTAATCATGCCTTGTAAATCACCTCTCCCCCTCCCACTTACCCTAGTTAGTCCTCCCTTAAGAACCATCTAACCTACTGACAATCAACAAAACAACAATTCACTTTCGCTATAAAATCTGCTGAGTTTTTACTAAATCAAGAAAAAAGTCGGTAGAAATATTAGGAAAAATAGATCGCAATCCTCCTTTAGATATGTTCAAAACACCTTTGGCAAATTTTATCAACAAGAATCATGAGTTGGTTCATCTAGCTCATCAAATTAGTTGGCAGGGTATAGAAGATGAGTTTGCCACTCTTTATGCTGAGACGAGTAGCCCCAATATTCCTATTCGTAAAATTGGTGGATTATCAATGCTCAAGCGGATGTTTCATGAATCAGACGAATCAGTGATACAACGTTGGATTGAAAATCCCTACTGGCAATACTTCTGTGGAGAAATCTATTTTCAAGACGAAGCTCCATTTGATTCTTCTAGCTTTGTTCCCTTTAGAGATAGGATTGGACCAGGTGGATTGGGATTTCTGCTCCAACATAGTCTAGAGGAAGAACAAGGGAAAACAGAGAGAGAAAGACATTAAGACGGTAGCCATTGACCCAACCGTACAACTTAAGCATATCACTTATCCAACAGACAGTAAACTTCATGATACAATCATTAGACAATATTGGGCTATTGCGCAGAAGCATCAAATTAAATGGAGACAATCCTACAAACGGAAAGTTAAAGAATGGAAACTACAACTCAGATTTAAACACCATAGATCTAAAGCCAAGATAGCCAGACGGGCTGCTCGACGCATTAAAAATAAAGCGAAAGCATTCATCCGTAAGCTTCACAGAAAAAGAGCGGGAATAGAACCCATCATCAGTCATTTGAAACACGATCAGCGGATGCTACGATATTTTTTAAAAGGAGTAATAGGAGATCAAAACAATATGCTATTGGCCGCTATTGGTTTTAACCTCAGAAGAAGACTTAATGCCATTAAAAAGGCGTTGAAAGATAAGTTCTCTTTATTCTTTTATCTGTGGATGGATCCTACTGGCCACTTCATTTTACCAATCATAAAGCAATCTGACAAGTATCAACCTTGTAAAGGCTTGATTTGAGGGGTTTTTAAGGATTGACTAGTTAATAAGTAGTCTTTTAGTTTCTACCAGGGGACCATTGGTAAATCTTACGTAGTAAACTCCAGCAATAAGATTTTTCAAAGGTAGTTCATTAATCCCTTCTTGAAGATTGGCTTGAAGTACAATCCGCCCGTGATTATCTATCAAAGTGACGACAGTATTGGTTTGGGGAACTTCTATAAATACGCTTGCTGTGCTTGTCGGATTAGGGTACATATTATAGGCAGCAATTTCGTTTGTAAATGACACACTTATCACCTTTGAGTATTCGTATTGGCCATCAAAATCTACTTGTCTCAATCGATAATAATTTACGCCCGGATTGGGTTTTTCGTCAACAAAGAAATAGTCTGTAAGACTGTTTTTCGTTCCCATACCTTCCACAAATCCAAG
>JBCCSR010000158.1:0-8448 GCA_039199865.1 Bacteroidota bacterium | reverse complement strand
TAAGCACCAATACAAATATGTTTGCAAGTACTTTACGAAGACAGAAAGAATCTGAAAAAAAGATTCAAAATAAAGCTCGGCGCTATTCCGTTTTATTGCTCTTGCTATTGATCGCCATTCTTTTGTTTCCTTTTGTCAGTGGCAACTTGGAAACGCGGCCGGAATACGAAAAAGTGGTCATGGTACATTTTGGCGACAAAGAATCGGCTACGAGTGCGGCCAGTAAAAAATCTTCTGCCCGAAAAGCAGCTAGTGCTGCTCAAGAAGCGCCCACCGAGGAGGTCGTCGAAGAAGTACCGACTGAACCGGAAGTCGTCACAACGCCAGAATCAGTGACCGAACCACCCAAAGTACCCGAAAAGCAGGCCCAACCCATTACCATTCCGACCACCAATAATAAACCTTTGCTGACCAGTTCAGAACCCAATCCATCCCTGCGTTTGTCCAAGGAGGTCGCCGATATGATGAGTGATTTATCGAGTAAAGCACAGGTGGAGGAGGTATCAGAGGAAGTGATTGAAGTGACCGAAGAGGTTTCGGATGATTTTATGAAAGAGATTGCCGCTTATTTTAAGAAAAACTCAAAATCTAAACCCCAAGCGAGCTCTGGTGGGAAAAGTAGTGGCAATTCTGGTAGTGATGGTGACAATACTCGTGATGATGGTGATGGCGACGGAGACAGTGGCAGTTCTGATTCGGGCAATGCGAGTACGGATGGTAAGGCCAATTCTGGAGATTCCAACAGCAATGGTACGGCGAATACGGGCGATGCCTCGGGAAGTGGCATGGGCTTTCAGGGAGACGGTTTGATTACCCGAAAAGTCATTCGACGGGCCAACATCGATGGTTTGATCAAGCGATCCGGTAAGATCGTAATCAATCTGTGCGTCAATCGAGATGGCAAAGTCATTTATACCAAAGTAGACAAAAAGAAATCCACCCTTAAGGATCCGTATCTACTGCGTAGAGCAGAAAGTGCGGCTGCCAAATATCGCTACGCCAAGGACTACACGGTAGAAGAACGCCAGTGTGGACAATTATCTTTTATTGTAAAAATTCAGGAATAGCCCTTGTCAGTACTCATCGTTTGCAATCATAAAGACCCTCAACCTTGGGCCGAGGCCTTGCAAACAGCCTTGCCCCAAACAAAAATCGAAATCTATCCAGAACTGGCAGATCCCTTGGAGGTTCAGTTTTTACTGTGCTGGAAGCCTCAACCCCATCTGTTTGATCAATTTCCCAATTTGAAAGTTGTACAGTCCCTGGGGGCGGGTGTCGATCATATTTTTGACACTCAAAAGCTGTCAGAGCGCATACTTGTCGCCCGGATTGTTGATCCACGTTTGTCGTCCGACATGTGGGAGTTCTTGCTGGCTTTGGTTATGAATCAACTCCGACAATTGTCCTTGTATCAGCAACAACAAAAGCAAGAACTTTGGCTGCCACATGCCTATCAAAGCATTGCGGAAACTTGTATTTCTATTTTAGGCCTAGGACAAATTGGCCGAAAAGTAGCCCAAAATTTTGCCCAATTGGGTTTTCGGGTACAGGGTTGGTCGAATACTCCAAAGTCTATTCCTGGCGTTGATTGCCTGGTTGGATCAGAGGTTTTGCCTACTTTGTTGAGCAACACAGACATTTTGATTAATCTATTGCCCCTCACTCCTCAAACAACTGGATTGTTAAATCGCAAAAATCTAGATCTACTCAAGCCTGCTGCTTTTCTCATCAATGTGGGGAGAGGAGGACATCTGGTAGAAGAGGATTTACTGGAATTACTGGCGGCAGGACGCTTAGGGGGAGCGGCCTTGGATGTCATTGCGAAGGAACCCCTTCCCAAGGACCATCCATTTTGGCAGCATCCTAAAATTCTATTGACCCCACACATCGCCAGCACTACCAATATAGCGACAGCCGTTGGGCAAATTGTCGAGAACTATCGTCGATTTTTGGCTGGAAAGCCATTGCTCAATCAGGTATCCGTATTGAGAGGATATTAAAAACCAAGTTCAATTCCCCAGATTTAGTACAAACTCATTTGTTCAAAACGGTAAAACCAGCTTACGTTTTGGTTGACCGTCATTTCAAAGATCAAATTGTTGTTGGCATCAAATTCCACGATTCTGGGACTGTACGGACCACCCTGCATAAAGCCCACCGAGCGGTGGCCACTTTCCGGATGGTAATCGACATCACCAGTAGCGGCAGTAAAAATATCTTGTTCTGGCCAGTACGACCACACCAGTTGAACGGTTTTGTTGACCTCGTCAATTTTGTATTCTACGGCGCGGGTTCCCCCGTTGTAGGGGAGGGTATTGTCGTCATAAAAATCTCGGAAGTTGCCATTGTCATACATCCAAAGGTGGCCATTGGGTAAGCTCATGACGCTATGTTGATAATAAGGATAAAACTCGCGAACGCCAGCGGGGAGCGGCTGTCCATTTTCATCTACTGCTTGTAAAAGATAATTTTCCAAGCCATTGGTCCAGTGTGCTGGATGGGCCAATAGCCATTTTAAATCACCGGTAACATAATCGATTTTGGCGACGACGGATTGATTTCGACCGGAGATGACCATGCTGTTGTCACTTTCATCAAAAAATAAGCTGTTGAGGTGCAGCCAGTCATCCGTGTTTTCGTGGTTGCCAGGATAGGGGCGTTGGTTGTCCAACAAGTTGTTGAGGTCCCAGCTTTGCACGATGGCTCCCGTCTGACGATCCATTTCGAGAATGAGGTCTTCTTCTAAATTGCCATCATTGCGATTGCCATCGAAGAGCGTGGTATTGCTGGCGACCAGAAAATTTCCGTTGGGAATTTCGATGATATCGTGGTGGAGCAAATTGGGCACTTCAAAAGTCTGGATGCGTTCTCCCAGCATGCTTACTTCGTAAAAACGAGGGCGTTGGTAGGAAACACCGCCTTCCTGTCCGGAAATGATTAGATTGCCGTTTTTGGTTTTTCGAAAAAGATAAAAAGCATCTCCCGTGTAGTACCATCTGATCTCGCCCTGTAAATCGAAGCCCGCTTTTCGATCTACAATAAAATGAATGGGTTGGTGTCCTTCGGGAAAATTATTCTTTACAATGTTTAAATCAAAGCTCAGCGGGCAGGGCTCAGTTGGAAGCTCAATCGTTTGGCTAAGCCTCACTTTTCCATCGGGACTTTTAAAAGACAGTTCGACCTGATTGTTATAATCTGCATACAAACCCAGAATAGGGAGGGCATGTTTTTTATCGACGGAATCAAAATCATGTTCAATGCTGGTTCCCCCCTCGTCTTTTGCCAATACTTTGACTGCAAATCGGCCCGCTACGGGAAGTTCAAGATCGACCAATGCTGTCAGTGGAGCCGTACCAAATGGATTTAGCCGGACGGCAGAAGCGTCAATCTCCATGCTTCCAATCGTATGGACTTGAACGCTACAATCATTGGCGAAGCGCAAGAAATAATTCCAGGTAGCTTCCTCTTTAGAAAACTCGCGGACAGAATCCCTGGCGATCCACAGAGGATTGCCTTTCTCGTAGTGTACCAATAAAAATGAGGTATCATTGCGTAGAGTATCACTTATCTCAAGGATCAGATTATTCGCATCACTAGCTGCTTGCAAGCTATTTTTAATAGTGGCAATGGTGGTCCCGATGGGATTTGGTTCGGGATTGGGAATAGGGGTTGGCTGGACTTCTTCTTTCGAGCAAGTCCAAAGCAATAATAGGCTTGACAAAAACAGAATGGCTTTTTTCATACCGCTTTTAATTTGGTGATGCGCTGGATTTTGTAAAACCCAAGATAAGTTATCTATTTTATAGATCAATTGATGAGATCTACATAGATGCAAGTTTTCGTAAAATCTTTTCTATCTTTCGGCAAAGAAAACAGATATTTCAATATCTAAGTTTATCTAACCTATTAAAAAAAATTATTTCTATGAAAAAGAGTTTTGCATTTTTATTCATTTGCCTTTTTTCCTGTTCATTGCTACAAGCACAAGACGACGATCTTTTTAGCCGTAAAGGAAAGATCTTATTAGAAACGGGTTACAACTTGGTTGCCGGGGTATTTCCAGGAACGGGACTCTCTCTTGTTCAGTCAGATGGACAAACCATAACTAGTCTTGCCGCTGATATGGGCTATTTTTTACAAGAAAACTTCGCTCTCAAGTTCAGACTAGGCGTTGTTTCTGGCGGTGGAGCAACTGTCACTAGCATTGGAGCAGGCGGAAAATATTATATTGCCGGGGTGGTACCCGTTGAGGCTACAGTGGGACTCTATACAGGAAACGGCACGGATACTTTTGGCGCCAATTTTAGTTTGGGTTATGCCGTTGGTCTCGCTCCTAACATTTTGCTAGAACCCTCTTTTGGTGCAATTCTCGGAGATGAAATCATCAGTCAAGAGAGCATTGCGCTACAACTTCGCCTTGCTTTCGCGATGATTTTATAATATCGCTTTATTTGTGGTCAATGAGATGTTTGTATTGGCATCTCATTGATCTTACTCTTCCCTCCAACTATTATATTTCTTCCATTGCATTCAAATCATCGATGTTCAAAATAGTAGGGCCATCACTATTAGACGTGTACATCGACTTAAATCGAAGGCCGTATACGATCTCGCTAGCAATGTAGGAGCTATCTGCGTGAATGGTCTGGCTATAACTCTCATCAAACCCTGTGACCATCACTAATATTTCTATTTGTCGTTCTTTCATGTCATTCAGTGACATTCCACGCAATGGGCTTTTGGCATCAATGGAGTGAACCAGGGTCCAGTTGATGGGAAAAAGGGTAATCTTTGAGCGTTCGAGGGGAAGCATGGCAAATTTGCGTCGAGGGCTTCCCTCTTTTTCCTCCAGCCAAGTCATCGTAATTTGGGCTGATAGATTGATGATTTTGTGATCCAAGGTATTGACAATTCTACATTGGAAACTTTTTGTATCCAGATAAGGCGTAATGAGCGCTTTTTCACTAAAGGCAATATGGGAACGGGGACGCGAAAATCGAGCAAAGAGCAAACCCGTAATAATCGCAAAAGCAATGAGGCCAATTGAAGCACAGAGCGAAGCCACAAAATTGGCAGAAATCCCAACGGGATTGATTCCACCATAGCCCACCGTTGTGAAAGTTTGAATACTAAAAAAGAAGGCATACAAAAAGTCGCTGATCCAAGATCCCTCCGGAACACCATTGAGTTGTTCGATTCCCACAAGTATAAATAGGTAGGCAAAGAAGGCATTGATGGTCGTAAAAAAGGTAAAAATAGTAAAGGTAAACCTACGATCAGACATGGCAATCAAGGCTTGATAGGCATTGCCACTGATGCTTCCATTTCTGATGATGTTGATGGAGCCATCTTTGCGGATCAGTCGGTCTCCCGATTTGGTCAGTCGAGTTCCAAAGCCTAGGTCGAGTGGTATTTTCTTCTTTTTGGCCATGTCTTTATTTTTTAGCTTTTGGATAAATGTAATGTGTCAATATGTCTTTATTCAAACATGAAGTAGCCCTGTTTTTAAAATTCGATTACTTTGTAATGTACAATAGGAACGCGTTACAATTTAGAAAAAGGAAAGAATAATCCAATAAGGAATGCTTAAAAAATGAATTCCCGACAGAACCAGCTGCATTAAAAGGGAATGGACAACTCGAGAATACGGCAATACATTCAAATCAATTGTAGAGGCCTATGGCCATTGGTCAAAGGGAATGCACCTTTATTCAGGAGCTATTTTTTGTCGTTTTTTGGTATCAATCTCAGTTGGAATATTTGTTGACCATTTGACTTTTTGTTACGGAAAAGGGAAAGAGGCCATTGGAGATCGGATTTTTTCGGGAGAAGAGGTATTGATAGACAGTTATTTAGATATGATGAATATATTTTTTTGTTCTGTCACAAATTGTTGGATCATGAGGCGTTTGCTGATGTCGCAATCCCGTAAATTACGGCTGTCATGCTCATCATTCGGATAAGTTACCTATGGGTAATTGACGATGCTCAGGCAACGAGTCGTATAATATTGATTGAAAATGAATAAAATTCCCTATCTGGTACTGATCGAAGATGATGTACCCACGAGTGTTTACAATGAGATTATCATTACGGAATCGGGCTATGTAAGGAAGTACAAAAACTTTTGTTCGACCCTAGATGCTCTGGATGCTTTCAAAGATCGATTTCCCATTCCCGATTTTATACTATTGGATATCAATATGCCGCGGATGGATGGATGGGGATTTTTGGAAGAGTTCAAAGCGCTGTTAGAACGAAAACACAATACCCCATTCCCCCAGATTTACATGTTATCAACCTCATTGAGTTCTCATGACTTGATTAGGGGAGAGCAAAACCCTTTGGTCCAGGGATTTTTTCAAAAGCCATTGACGGAAGAAATCCTATTGGAGTTAACGCAAATGCATCATGAAAAAATCTGTTCATTTACTCGGTAGTCAGCTTACTTTTCTATTTACTATCCTCTTTTTTTTGAACGCATCATTGGTGGGCGTAATGGCTCAAAATCATCATGAGGAGGTTCGACGTCTAGAAGCGAGTCTCGCAGCGTATGAGGGATTGGATGAAAAAAAGGTAGATTTACTCAACGAGCTGAGCTATGCCTATCGAAGAATTTCACCCGTGCAGGTAGACTCGATTGCTTATTTAGCCTTAAATCTTGCGATTGAGCTCAACTACAAAAAAGGGCTCGGTATTGCCTACAAAAATATTGGCATTGCCAAATGGAAATTGGGTAATCCAAGTGATATCGTGATTACGTACTGGTTGAAGGCCCTGAAATTATCGGAAGAAGAGCATGATTATTATACTCAGGTAGCTTGTCTGAACAACTTGGGATTAGCGTATACGACCAGCTTTGAATACGTCGAAGCATTGCAAGCTTATCAGAAAGCTACGGCCATTCATCAACAACATCTCCCGATGGATCGGCTACGGGTTTTGCTGATTTCTAATATTGGTGCCACTTACACGGAGGTAGAGGATTACCCCAAAGCATTGATTTATTTGGAAGATGCCCTGAGCTTAGCGAGTGAGTATCAACACTACAGCATTACGGCAATGATCATCGATACCTATGTATACGTCAAACAAAAAATGGGGGGTAATTTCGATGCGATTGAGAAACTCAAAAAGCATTTGCCTGAGATTGAATCAATTGGAGATTATCAGAGTTGGACCCAATCCTGTGTGTTATTGTCTAGCCTATTGTTGGAAGCGGAACGATATACCGAGGCAGAAATGTATTTAGAGAAAGGGCTTTTATGGGCTTCCCGTAACAGTTATAATCTGGAGTATTGTGATTTGTTGCGCAATAAGGCCATGGCACATTATGGAAAACAAGAGTACGAAGAGGCGGAGCGCCTCGGAGAAGAAGCATTTGCTTGTACTCAGAAGACGGGACAAGATTTACAAAGATTGAAGGCTGCCAAGTCTCTAATCAATATTTATCTCCACACGGGAATGGTCGAAAAACTCAAATTGGTTTTTCCAATCTACGAGGATCTACAAGATCGAAATTTTGATATTGAAAAACAGAAAAACTATGCCCGCATTGAGGCAGAATTTCAAAATAAAAGAAAGGAAGAAGAAAATGTATTGCTAAAATCTCAACAAATACAGAATGTGACAACGATTCGAACACAACGCTTGCACGTTATTGCTTTGCTCATTTTGGGAGTGCTCCTAGCATTGGTGTCATTATGGGCTTATCGGATGAAATTGACCCAAACCAGTTTGTTGGAAGATCGGGTAGAGGAACGAACACAGGAACTGAATTTGGCCAATCGGAAATTGGAAAAATCAAACGAAGAATTAGAACAGTTTGCCTACATCGCTTCTCACGATTTAAAACAACCCCTCAACACCATTATTTGCTTTTCGAAACTATTAGACAAAGAAGTTGATCACGGAAATGCTAAAACGGATCAGTACATGGGCTTTATCTTGCAGGCTTCCGTCCGGATGAAAAACTTGATTGAAGATCTCTTGGAGTATTCAAAAATCAGCAGGGAAAAGCGCGAGCCACAAATGTTGGATTTGGATGAAATTTTGGAAGAAATTCAAAGTTTAAACCCTGCCATCAAAAATAGTGCAGCACAAATTACGGTCAAAGCTCCCTTACCCATTTTGTTTTATGAACGCACCAAGATCATACTCCTTTTCAAAAATCTAATTGAAAATGCAATTAAGTACAACCAATCTACCCTACCGACCATCGAGATTGAGGCAAAGAAAAACGCCAACTATTTTTTGTTGAGCTTTCAAGACAATGGAATTGGCATTGATGAAAAATATTTCCCCAAATTGTTCAAAATGTTTAGTCGACTGGAAAACAAAAGCAATTATGAGGGAATATTTTTCATCAATGCCAAAACAAGTGTCTTGAAAGATAAACAAAAAATATTTGGCGTTTTTATTTGACTCAATCTCGATGGTCGTAATGGT
>JBCCSR010000157.1:0-8450 GCA_039199865.1 Bacteroidota bacterium | reverse complement strand
GATCCTCTACAAAAGATGGGTGACTTAGAAGAGGAGGTACAGATGAAAGTGGATCCTTTACAAAAGATGGGGGACTTGGAAGAGGAAGTACAGATGAAAGCAACTCCCCTGCAGCGCAATATCACCGGAATGCCCGATGGGGTAAAGACACAAATGGAGAGCACCTTTGATCGAGATTTTTCTGATGTCAAGATCCATGAAAACTCTTCGAAAGCCCCAGATGTTGGTGCCTTGGCTTATGCTCAAGGGAATGATCTTCACTTTGCACCTGGACAATTTAAACCAGAAACGACTAAGGGGCAGGAATTAATTGGCCATGAATTGACCCATGTCGTTCAACAATCTGAAGGTAGGGTAAAACCAACCACTGAAGTCATGGGGATGCCTGTAAATGATGATCCTGGTTTAGAATCGGAGGCCGATCAGATGGGGAGGAAAGCCGCACAAGCCAAGAAAAAATAAATACAGCCCCTTGAGCTGCAAATTTTACTTTAATCATTTTTTCAAATATTCGTCAAAGATTTTTGATTGTCCTCCCATGAAGCAACTAATAGCAATATTCTTTTCCCTTGTCATGAGTTACGGTCTCGGCTTTTCCCAAGAAGTTACCCTAGATAAAAACGAACTGGAGAAAAGAGGCGATCAGTATGAACGGATTGAAGCATTCTACGAGGAGGGCCGTTTGGTCAAAGAGCTTCGTTATCCCAAACAAGAAATCGATACTTTGGCTAATTTTGCTAACCCAATTGGACGCTGGAGTCGCCAAACTTTTACTTACGCGCTTACGGAGGGGGATACGATTTATATTGAGGTGACAGAAAAGAAAGGCAAAAAGCTGCGTATGATCTCCTTTATCGAAGGAGAAAACTCAGTTAGAGCCACTGCCAACAAGGCTAAGTTTTTTAAGGCTAGGCTTCCCATTGTAACTACCGGGCCACATAGTTTGACGATCAATAACCGCAAGCGAATTGGCAAGCGATTTTGTCAGGTTCAGCTTATTCGATACGCAAAGGTCGTCCCTGAGGTTTATATTCCTCCTGCTCCGGAGCCCGAGCCGACTCCTGTCGGACCAATTACGCGAACGGTCATTGATAGTACGTTCAATTTACTTATTGATACTACTTTTAGGCTGGCGTCCGTATTGGATATTGAACATCCCTCCACCATTCAGATTTTGCTGGAAGCCAATCGATTGATTGGAGCGGATACCACCTTACAGAGCTGGCAACATTGGATTGGAGTTGGAGATCAAGCCATTGCCGAATACGAAACTTTGATCAGTATTGTTCCACCCAGCTTGGGAATGCCTCCGGGTGGATTGCCGCTGGCGGCGCATATGAAAAATGAAAAGGTCGCCTTTCCAAGACCTACAATTCAGGAGGTCACCAATACCCGAAAATCAACACAATCTGGCAATCATTTGCTACAAGAACAATTTTATTTTACCAATAAAAATACGGTCAACTTTTATCGGGTAAGGCTGATTGCGGTTGGCTTGTATACTTCGAAAAGGACGGAGCCTATTCCAAAAGAAAAAACGACAAAAGTAGAATAATGCAAGGCTTTTACTGTAGATACAACAAGATACTTTTATTCCTATTGCTTGCGATAGGTGGAATGGTCGTAACGGTACAGGGGCAAGAGACCTCCCTTGATGGCCGGGCTTGGCTCAAGCGGTCAAAGGAAATGATCACCAATTATTTTGCATCACAAAAGCAGTCGGATCAGCCACCACTCCAAGTCATTCCAAACGAGGTGGAAACGGATTTTATCCAGCGCTATCAGAAGTTTTATCAATTTCTCAATGGGGCACAACAAGTGGATTACGATAGTTTATTGGCGGCTGGATTGTTGTTTCACGACAGTCAGACCGACTCTTTGTACATCAAATATCAAAGTCAATATACCTATCGAGATACCAATTTTCAAGTTTTTGGTTGGCATCCCTATTGGATGGGTTTGTCTTATCAAACTTATAATTACGATCTGTTGAGTACGGTGGCCTATTATGCTTATGATATCAATCCGATTGATGGTTCTTACAACAACCCCGTGGTAGTCGAGGAGTGGAAACAAACCGATTTGGTGGATATGGCCCATGCAGCCAATTGCAAAGTCCAGTTAACGGTGACCTGCCATAAAACGGAAGATATTGAAATTTTTCTCGACAATCAGTACAATCAGCAGGCCAGTTTATTGGACAGTCTCGTGGCCTTGCTCGAACTCAAAAAGGCAGATGGCATCAATATCAATTTCGAATTGACGCCCAAGAGATACGGCCGTAAGTTTGTCAATTTCATTCGCTTGTTGAGCAATCGCTTGGCTTGGGAGCAAGCCAACTACGAGCTTACCATGACCCTGCCCGTAGAGGATGATGACGATTTTTTTCGGATTGATGAGTTGGAGCCCTTTGTCAATCATTTCATTTTGATGGGCTATGATTACCACAATCCCGATACCAAAGCTGGAGCGATCGCTCCCATTCGAGGAGAGCGTCGAAGTATAGAAAAATCTGTTGTGCAATACATCCGTACCCCGGAGAGTAATGGAAAGGGGATCGATTCCAAAAAGCTGATTCTCGGTTTGCCTTACTACGGTGGTTTGTGGAGCTCGGCCAATCATTCTCGAACATCCACATTTGAAAAGCACTTGACTTATCGAGCCATCAAAAACGATTATGCACAGTTGCCAGTCAACTACGATTTGGAGGCTTGGAGTCCCTATCTTTCTTATTCGGACCCCGTTGATGGGAAAACCTATGAATGTTGGTACGAAGATTCGACCTCTTTGAGTCGGAAATACCGTTGGATTAAAGACCACGATTTGGGTGGACTGGGAATTTGGGCGCTCGGTTACGACAATGGCTATCCAGAACTTTGGGGCGCCATCGATCAAAGTTTTTCCACCCGAGATTCCCTAGGGCATTTTGCCTTTGTTCCTCCTGAAACCTTGGCTTTTAGTACGGCCAAATTTTTAAATAAATATCGAACGGTAGCCTTGGTTGCGGCGCTTTTCCTCTTTGTATTTATCGTCTTGGGCTTTATCATCGCTTTATTCAACTGGAAGGTACGCGCAGTCTTTTTTGCCAATTACACCTATCGACTGATTTACATCATTGGCTCGTTTATCTGTTTTGTGGGCTTGCTCGCTTTTTACGACTTCGAGTGGAGTGAAATTTCGGTTGATGATTTGCTAATGGTCACCGCTTTCGGATTACTCATTGGTAGTGGTTTGACTTATTTTGTGGTCAAGCGATACCAGGCGTATCGGGAAAGATTGCCTTGATTGGGGGAGATACGATTGACCGTCTCTTGTCTTTCCAATTCCTAAATGAGCATAGATGAAAAAAATAATTGCTAAAGAATTTCTCTGGTTTCTCCTTACCATTGCACTGGCCTTTCTCCTGGGCTTCGTCTTTCTTTTTGGACTCGATCTAACAACTTCTGGGCATGAACCAACGGAGGAGGATCAAATTTTTGTCATCCAATTTTATCTGCTTGGCTTTGTACTCAGCTTTGTCGGCATTTACCTCATTCGATTGATTGTAGTGGCCATGAAGGTTCAGGTGGGGAAATAACAAAACGACGATGCCATCATTTATTTATCGGGCCAATTCATTCGTTTTTGGTCGGTAAAGCTTACAATCCTGACAAAATACCATTGCTTTTTTCATATTTGTAATTTTAACTATGTGTTGGCATGGTTTTAGTTGCGTATTGTTCGAGATATATTTTTTTGTTTAATGCGTATTGTGTGGTTTGAGGTAGAAAGAAATAGCCCCAAAAGCGATGGATCAAATCCTAAGTCCCAATTCATTGAGTGTTTTGGGTGGGGCCTTGAGTATTTGTAGTGTATCCTTATTATTACCGGCGAAGGCCTAAAAAGCGGATGGATGATCCAGAATGTCATTTCAGTAATCAACAAAGAAATCAACAACTTTCTCAAGTTGCGATTTGACTTAACAGAAGACAAATTGCAAGTTTCCCATCTGGTCAATCAAGATGGCTCGGTTGCGTTCAACGGGGAGAACAAACTGATTTGTTCCTTAATCAATATCGAGCAGGAGAAGGTCAATCTCAATAGCAGGGTTTCGGCTGCGCCGAAAATTAATCCGCCGGTCAATTTGAATCTTTACCTATTGTATTCTGCTTATTTTTCCTCGGAGAATGTAGACGAAGCATTTAAGTTTTTAACGGCACTCATTGCCTTTTTTCAAAGAAAGACGGTCTTTACTCCCCAAAATACCCCCATGTTGTCGCCTCAAATCGACAAGATTACTTTTGAGATGATCAATCTGGATTTGAACGAAATGAGCAATTTATGGGCCGCCATTGGTGCCAAATACATTCCCTCTGTTATTTATAAAGTGAGAATGATTAGCATCACCGAGGAAGCCATTATTGCGGATGTACCGATCATCAGTGGCATTGATCAATGATGACTTCACCGGCAAAAAGATGAAAACAAATGACAACTAGATTTGAACCCCTTTTTGAGATCCAATTGAAACACAACTTTTACCAGGACGATCGATGTCCCGATTTCCAGTTGTTGCCTACACCTGCTTGTCAGCAAATGATGCAAAAACTAGGTTTACTATTTCGATCCAATCAATACGGTGCGTTCGTGTTGTACAAATTTATGGAAGGAGAAACGCCTTTAATTCAATCACTTGAGGCTCCGGTGGCACTTTCGTTTTTGTTGAGCTTAAAAAATCCAAATCTGCTCAATTACACAGATTTACCCCTTCAGTCTGGACGCGTTCAATACTATTTTTCAAACGAGTCAAAGCAGGCCGGCAGCGAAGGGAATATCCGAATAAACGAGGCAGACTTTGCTGGCCTCGCCGATGTCATGCCTTTTGTCGGTACTCATTTTCCGGTGGAGGTCAATGCTGTTGGAGATAAAAAGGTGAAGGTGGAGCTGAGCAATCAATCAGGAAAAGTCCTGGTGGATCAAGTGGTAGAAGATCAACAATATTTTCATCTTCATTTAGGGGCGCAAGATCCCGGTCAATACCGAATCTCGGTTGCCGATCAGCCTCCTTTTCGTGTTTATTATGAACCCGCGGTTCATGATCAGCATTTTGGCTTAATTGAATTGCAAATCAATCCAAAAGATCAACGATTGTTTGATAAGGAAAAGAGCTGTGTCTTTGACATTTGCTTTAAAAGCCGCTCGACGGTTTGGCGCTATTACATTGTCAATCAGCGATCAGAACAAATGAAGACTTTTAAGATTGTAGATAAAACCAGTGCAGTTCAGTTTACGGAGGGAGAGGAGGTCCTCATGCCTGATGGCAATAAGGCTATGCGTTTTGCTTCCATTGTTGATGCCGTCAAGCAGCAAGGTATTGAGCTCAAAGAGCGGTACAATGGCCACTTTCAGTTGGAGCTATACGGAGAAGTACAACAGTTGGGAGGCAGACGATCTAAAAAAACAATGATTTTACCCAATGCCAATGCCCAACAGGTACGAATAGAGCAATCAAATGAAGGCTTTCAAGCCTTTTCTGATTTATACATTTATGTTTAAAACCATAACCATTTTTATACAACCATTGCAATAACCCAATTATTTCATCTTTCAAAAACAGGATCAATGGCTAAAGTATATGCTACGCCCGGCGTTTACATAGAAGAAAAAAGCGCTTTTCCTAATTCCGCAGTTACCGTGGCAACTGCCGTTCCGGCTTTTATCGGATTTACCGAGAAGGCAGAAAGGAACAATAAACCACTGAAAGGAATCCCCACCAGAATCAGTTCTTTTGGAGAGTACCTCAATTTTTTTGGAAGTGGTTTTACCACTCAATACACTTTTACTCCTCCGGCAGATGGAGCACCTTTTAGCTTGGCACCGGCTGGAAAGCATTTTTTATTGTACAATGCCATGCGTTCTTTCTTTGCCAATGGTGGTAGTGATTGCTACATCATTTCTGTGGGCAGCTATGCCGATGCTGTGACGCCAGCGGCCCTGGTAGGCGGGATTGAACCTCTGTTGAAGGAACCCGAACCAACCATGTTGGTAGTTCCCGATGCTGTGATGATCCCCAGCGGAGATGATGGAAATGAAGCTGATTACAACAGCGTAATGACGGCCATGTTGAGCCATTGTGCAAAAGAGCAAAAACGCATTTGTATTCTCGATGTGAAAAAGGGGATGCTCAAGCGGACCAGGGGTGCTGATGATGTGATTACCGAATTCCGGGAAGGAGTTGGCGTCAACAACTTACAATGGGGAGCAGCGTACTATCCTTGGGTACAAAGTTCCATCGTTCCTGCCAATGAAATCAATTATACGAACATTGCTAATCGCGATGTGCTACGTACATTCCTCGTTGACGAACTCAAAGCAGCGCAAGCCGTCATTGAAAAAGATGAAGAAAAGCTCAAAGCCGTTAATGACCTGATTGATGGAGTGATTTCTAGTGGAGCAGCTCCCGAGTCTATGGAGCCTGAAAATAAGCGTGTTGTAGAAACTGCTTTGGAATTGGCCAAATTGGCACCTCCAGCAGAAGGAGCGGAAGATAAGGTCAATGACAATCTAAATAATACCTTGTTGGCCATTAGCCCCGCCTTCAAAGCAGTGATGGGAGAGGTCCGCAATCAGTTGAATTTGATGCCGCCAAGTGCCATGATGGCTGGTGTGTATTCTATGGTAGACAATCAGGTGGGCGTATTCCAATCTCCTGCTAACGTAAGTTTGGGTTCCGTAGTGAGACCTTCCGTTGACCTAACCAGTGAAGAGCAAGAAGACCTCAACCTTCCATTGAATGGAAAAGCCGTGAATGCAATCCGTACTTTTCCTGGAAAAGGCGTATTGGTTTGGGGGGCTCGTACCCTTGATGGCAACAGCCAAGACTGGCGCTACATTTCTGTTCGACGAACAATGATCATGATTGAACAATCGATTAAAAATGCAGCGGAGGCTTATGTATTTGAGCCTAACACTGCGAGTACTTGGACCAATATGAAAGCCTTGATCACCAACTTCCTCACCAATGTTTGGCAGCAAGGAGGTTTGGCAGGAGCAACGGCAGAAGATGCGTTTAGTGTTGATGTTGGTTTGGGAACGACGATGACGCCCAACGATATCCTCGATGGTTTAATGAAGATTACCGTAAAGGTAGCCATCACTCGACCTGCTGAGTTTATTGTGATTACTTTCCAGCAACAAATGCAGCAATCGTAAATTTTTCAATAAGTCAAGTAAGGAGCGTAAAATTGCGCTTCTCTTGAGCATCATTTTTTTTGAAGGACCTTGCTTTGAGGCATCAACTCAAACCGCTGTTTCTTCAATTGGCTATCATGTCGCGCACTGTAGCCCTGGGGATATCTTGTCCCCATCAAACAAACACTTTTTATAACATTATAAAAAATCAAAAATCATGGCAGGTGAAAAACAAGAAAGTCCTTGGCCAGTACCTAAGTTTCATTTCAAAGTTACGCTTGGCGATAAAGGAGAAATCGCTTTTCAGGAAGTTTCCGGTTTGGATACTGAAGTAGACATCATCGAATATCGCGCTGGAAACAGTGTTGATTTTTCCACCGTTAAAATGCCTGGACTGAAAAAGGCGTCGGATGTGACCCTCAAGAAGGGGATGTTTAAAGACGATACGGCACTCTACGATTATTTTGCGGAAAACAAAATGAATACCATTAAGCGGGAAACAGTCACCATTCAATTGTTGGATGAGGAACACAATCCGCTGTTTACCTGGACGCTGAAGAATGCTTTCCCAATGAAATTTACCGGAACAGACTTGAATGCACAAAATAGTGAGGTAGCAGTGGAAGAAATGGTCTTGGCACACGAAGGTTTGACTTTTGAAAAAGCCTAAAAATTACCGTAATGAACAAATATCTCCCGCCGGTTTCCTTTTACTTCAAACTCTATTTTTCGGATATTCCGAGCAATGGGCAAGATGCTGCTTTTCAAGAAGTCAGTGGCATCAATGCTACTTTGGAGACGGTAAAAGTAAACGAAGGCGGGCAGAATCTTTATGCTCATAAATTGCCCGGCCGCATGTCCTACGACGATTTGGTGTTGAAGCGAGGATTGATGGTCTGGGATTCCGAATTGGCTCAATGGTGCTGGAAACATCTGCAAGATGGACTAAGGCAAACCATTGAGCCAAAAACGGTAATCGTTTCCTTGTTGGATGCTCAGACGCGCGATCCGATTATGTCTTGGAGTTTTGTCAACGCGTATCCGATCAAATGGTCGGTTTCCAACTTTAATGCCAGTCAAAATGCCATTGCCATGGAAACACTTACCCTTACCTACAGTTATTTCAAAGCAAAGGCCGATGGTGCTTTTTACCTGGATGACGGAGAGGCGGTAGCCAATTTATTTGCTTGATACTGCTTGGATCACTGAAAACAAAAAACAAAAAATTATGCCCATTGAAATTAGAGAATTGGTCATCAATGCCAGTTTGAAAGAACAAG
>JBCCSR010000156.1:0-8452 GCA_039199865.1 Bacteroidota bacterium | reverse complement strand
TAGGTAGATGCCCGATACTTTGACGACTGATTTATCCAGTCGATGTTGGTGAATATTGATGTAGCTCAAGTAAGACATGCTCAAGATAAAAGCAACGTAGGAGGGTTCAGAAGAAAAACCACTCGGCCGATTGCCTGCCGAGGTCCGAGCAACCCCAATGATTTGTTCCAAGGCTGGCCAGTGAATATTAGTGGCAATTAAAATTGTACCCAAACACAAATTAACAAAGTAAAGATAGATGATCAGTTTGAGTGCCTCCTCGATACTTTTAAAATTACAGTAGCGAATGAGGTTGTAAAAAACAATCAATTCAATAATAAAAACAACGGAATAGATAATAGAGGTATAACGGATGTTGGGATAAGACAAAGCTCCATTGAGTAAGATGTAAAAGAGCAAAAAATTCAAGGAGACCAAAAAGCCCAAGTGGCATTTTTTACCAAACAAAGCCATCCAACCACTCAACAGGAGCGCGAGGATATGGAATGGTGTCATCATTGCCTTCCCAACCTGAAACAGACTGATTCCAGTGAAGGAAAAAAGGATGAATAATAAAATGGCCAATCGATCCATGTATCTTGTTAGGGGTTCGCTTAATGTCTTTTTGAGATTCCTGGATATCCAAGTCCAATCTACGATTGAGTGGTATAAGTGGGCATTACCCGCTCTTCTTTGCCTTTAATAACTTTGACAAAAGCTTTGCTTACGGTAATGACATTGTCTTCATTCAAAATGGCAGGGTTGGAAACGGGATCCGAAAAAATGCCGGGAAAAGAATGATTGAACAAGTAATTGGAAAAATCCAGCCGATTGTCTTCTTGCGCTTTTAATTCATCAATTAGCTCCTGTAAACTCGAACATCGGTTGAGGTCCTGCACGGTGATATGCCGACAGCAATTGAGCCGGTTGAAAAAGGTTGGGGCGAAAGTAAAGGCCGGGACTTGCATCAAGGCGGCTTCGTAAGCGATCGTTCCCGTGATGGTTACGACCAGTTGCGCCGCATGAATAACTTGGTAAGAGTCCGTCTTCTCGTGGATGAAATGTACATTGGGCAGGTCTGCTAAAGATTTATAAAACTGTGGACTGCGATCGCCAATTGCATTACTGTGCTCTTTAACCAACAATTGCCAGCCCGGAGGCAAAACGCGCCAGATGTCCATGATGTTCTGGTGTTGGTTTTCTACGTAGCGACCAAAGACATCCACGGAGGCTTCCGGTTGTTTGTGTAAACCGATGAAAACATATTTCTGACCTTTAAACAAATCAAATGATTTTCTTTCAATTGATTTGTACGTTTCCCGATACCATTCCTCCTTGGATCGAGTGCTGAAACGGGCTTTGGGATTCGACAGATGAGTCGGATCTTTTCGATCCATGTTCTCGTTGGTGATCAAGCGCTTGATGCGATCTAGGCGTCCCCAGACGGAGCTGGCCTCCTTGAGCCGTTGATCATTGATTTTTAGATAATCGGGTTTACGGATTTTAATGATTTCAGAAAAGTTGGCCTCTGTTTTGGGTAAGTCCAGAAACTGGGACTGATTTTCATCGTTAAAAAAAGCGAAGCGATCATTGGGAATTCGTACGACATGTGGATTGAGAAACTGGCAATTCAACTCTTTCCGCTTTTGGATCATCCGAAAAATCAATACTTCGTGGGCCCAGGTCAATTCTCCAAAAACATAGGATATTTGATTGACCTTCAAAAACTGATAAATGGGGGCTTGGATATTGGTGAGCAATTGTTGTCCTTCCTCCTTATCGTGCTTCAGCACTCGATCTCCATAAAGCAACTCATTGATTTTAAAGTCGTCGATTGCCGTATGGACTTTTCCAATTCTATTTCGGTTAAAATAAAAAATATTGGAGGTAGGATAATGTGCCAGCAAAAAATCATTGAGCTTTTGATTGCTACAAACCCAGTAGATGTCGAGCTTATGATTGATCAACTCTTGAGCGATGGCGTGAAAGAAATAGGTCTTAGAAAAATTGGCAATAAAACAAATAGATGATTTCATATAAAATGCTTTTAGACAATCCACAAATAACTTAAACTAAAAAACAAGAGACTAAAGCGCAGAATGGCTCTGGAACGGCGCAAACGAAAATTGCGTTGCTTGGCCAGTAAGGAAAATTGAATTTCTACGGCGGCAAAGAGAATGAGCAAATTGACGATGGCCAATTCTTGAATTTGTAAAATGCTCCAGGTCGACCAAATGAAAAGCATCAAGGTCATCGCCATCAACAACAAAATCAAGCGATGATTCATCATGATCGATAATTTCTCCCGATGAATGATTTGTTCGTTAAAAGCCAGGTTGGCCCAACAAATGATGTGGAAGCAGAGGATATAGAATAAATCGCGATAGTCCGCAATGGATGCTGCTAACAAAGAAAACTGTCCTTCCAGAAAATAAGGAACTGCCCACCAAATGAATAAACCCATCAAGGTGAGGCTCAAGGACAGCAAGGCAAAAAACTGATCGAGCAAATAGGGAGGAGATTGGTAGATTTTTTTGAAAAAGGAAATGAGAAAGACCTGTTGGATCATCAACAAGATTAAAGCAAAACGCAAGTAAAAGGCATAATAGGCGACTTGCTCCAACTCAATAAACCAGGCAATGAACAAACGGGCACCATTGGTCAAAGCAATAATCAATACCGAGGAAAGGACCAAATGCCTCCCATAATTGAGCGCCTTCCGATAGTGTAGGGTCGAAAAGTCAATGCGGTATTTGAGGTATTGTTGCCCGTACAGTAAAAGCAATACACCTAGATAGATCATCAAAAGACCATTCATTGCACCAAATTCGAAGCGTCCCTCAGTAGCAAACAAATACAAGAGATAAACATTCAAAACCAAAAACATGCCTCCATCCAAAACCACGGCCTTGATGATCTTTTCGTGTGATTTTAAAATGGCAGAAAACAGGATTTGTAAAGCAATGATGGCTCCAATTAGTAAACTGCTACTGTTGGCCAGCGATAAAAATGGAACGATCCAATGGTGAATGCCGAGGACTATAAACAAAATGCTTCCCACCCACAATCCATGAAAATAAAAAAGAGAAACGAAGCCTTCTTTTTGCAAACGCAAGTTGAAATAAGGATAGGCACCCTGTAAACCGACATTGAGCGGAAGGGCCAGAAGCAAACCCGCTGCGAGGGCAAATTCGAAGGTGGCGTAATACTCCAAACTCATCCAGTTGGATAAGAGCAAGGCTGCTGAAAATCCGGAAAGTTTGATCAAGCCAAATAAGACCGCAAAACCCATAATGCGCACTACATTGCGCTGGGTAAACGACTGACTATAAATACTGGGTTTCGTTTTCTCCATGTGTTGGTCCTCAACTATTTGGGGCAATAGGAATTTACAGGCATTCCCAACTCAGGGGGGTGCCGGCCTTGACTTCTACCTTGGCTTTCTTGCCAATTAATCCTTCAAAATATTTGGGTGCCAGCCCATCTCCCGGTCGAATGATGCGTAGGTTGGACTGATCAAAAGTCTCTCCCGCTTGGATGTCCTTGACGACATAGACGGAACGTTTAAAACGCTTGTTGTCTCGCTCCACGGCTTGAACGCCGTACTGAACTTTGCCCAAGGCTTGGAAAGCCCGTTTGGTTTCCACAACCAGTGCCCGTAGCTCCTCGGGTTCGAGTGAGAAGGCACTGTCAACGCCCCCATCGGCTCTGCTTAGCGTGAAATGTTTTTCAATAACACAAGCCCCTAAAGCGACGGCTGCTACGGGAACACCAATGCCCATGGTATGATCAGACAAACCAATAAGCACATCGTCAAACAATTGTTGCATATGACTGATGGTGCGAATGTTGGAATGCTCTGGGCTGGCAGGATAGGTGCTGGTACACTTCAATAAAACCAATTGCTGGCATCCATTTTCTCGCAATACGCGCACCGATTCATCTAGCTCAGAGAGTTGCGTCAAGCCCGTGGACATAATGACGGGTTTTCCCGTTTGGGCAATTTTTTTGAGCAGTGGATGATCTGTGTTTTCAAAGGAAGCAATCTTGTAGAGGGGGACCTCCAAGCTCTCCAGAAAATCGACCGCCGAAGCATCAAAGGGCGAACTAAAAGCGAGCATGCCGTGAGATTTTGCGCGGGCAAAGATGGCTTCATGCCATTTCCAGGGGGTATGGGCAATTTGATAAAGCTGATATAAATTGTGTCCCTTCCACAAAGAATCTTGGTCGTCGATATTGAACAAACCGTGCCGGGCATTGATGGTCATGGTATCGGCAGTATACGTTTGTAATTTGATGGCATCTGCTCCGGCAGCTGCCGCTGCATCCACGATGGCCAGGGCTCTTTCCAACGATTGATTGTGATTGCCAGACATTTCGGCAATAATAAAAGGGCGATGTTGTTTACTGATGGTTCTTTGTCCTAGTTGAATCTTGTCATTCATGTTCAAGGATTGATCGTTTATTTAAAGATTAGACACTAGCGCCTGATAGGTAGACCTCAAAGTTGGTTCGCTCCTGCCTAAAAATGAAAATGTTTAGTTGAGTTGACTACCTCTTTGTAAGTACAATGTTTTTTCTGAAATTATTTCTTCAAGGCGTAGTGCGCCGTTTGGGGTTTTGACGACGAGGTATTGTGGTCCATGATCGAGAATGTAGCCATCGGGCTGGTTCTGATGAAAGCCATGGTCGTCGAACTGAGCACGGTGGACCGTGATTTTTTCTTGTTGGTGAAAGGTAAATGCACCGGGATAGGGATGCGCTTGTGCTCGAATCCAATTGCGAATGCGCTCGCGACTCCAAGTCCAGTCAATTTGGCCATCGTCGGGCGTACGTTTCCCAAAGTAAATGGCTTTTTGTGCATCTTGACTTTGTTTTTGAATGCTTCCTTTTTGGACATCTTCCAAGAGCTCCATAACTAAGCGGGGATAGTAGTCTTGAAATTTTAACAGAATGCTTCCTCCAGTGTCTTCCTCTTCAATGGGAAGATGGATTTGTCTGAGAATTGCACCTCGGTCGACTTCTTCATCGATGAGATGGGCGGTAATGCCCGTTTCTCTTTCTCCATTGATGATGGCCCAGACATGGGGGGTGCGTCCGCGGTATTTGGGCAAAAGAGAACCGTGAATATTGATGGCATACTGCCGGGGCCATTCAATTAAATCTTTCTCGATGAGGAAGAGATAGTTGACCGATAACAAGACATCGCAGTTTTTTTGAGCGATAAAATCCTTGGCTTTTCCCCCACGTGGGTTCCCCACAAAACAGGGCAAACCGCTCTCTTGGCAGCAGTCAATAATGGTGTTTGAGTTCCGATTGGTAAATACGGCACTAATGGGGTAGCCACGGTCGATGACCGTCTGTAGGGTTTTTAAGCCCAGCGCACCACTAACAAGTAGACTGAGGGTAAGCATACGCTAATGTTTTGAAAAGTTGAAGAATGTTTGTGGCAGATTGTCCATTAAATATTTCCTTTTGTATTTGCCGAGCTTTAGCGATTTTTAGTGGCGCCTCGATGGGAAACTGCTCGAAGCGAAAAGCGATTTGACTTTGGGTCAAGTAATCGAGAATGTGATCTTGATTGTCTGCAATTCGATGGAGATACAGCTCACCGCCAATACTTAAGTATTCATAGGCAATGCTACTGGGTGTACAAATGGCTTGAGAGCATTGCTGCATGAGTTGAGCCATGGCTACTGGTGAAAGCTGTTGATGGTGCTTGACTTTCAAACGGGTCTTTTGTAAGAAAGCCTTGAGTGCAATTTGATGCTGATAGGCGGCCCCCGTTACCAAATGACATTGCTCAATACTGGCCATATCTTCACAGCGTTTCAATACCTTGAGGGTATCGTTTTGGGGATCTGCTCCTCCCAGACAGATAAAAATATTTTTGTTATTTGTCTTTCTTTGCCCTTGATTTCTTTGTTGGTGGAAAGCAGGGTGTAGCAATGCGTAACGGGGCCCCAAATAAAAACGAGTGTGTGGAGCTGCGGAGTAAAAATCTTCTCGGATTCCTCCAGCGGTATTGATCACAACATCTGCCACAAAATGATAAGAGAAAATATCATCGATGCAAACCAGAAGAGCTCCAGTTGACTTTATTCGTTCCTGATAAGCCGTATCGAAATGATAGCCATCCAAAACGACAATGTCTGTTGCCCGAACGACTGCTCTGGCCAAATAATGGGGCTCGTTACTGGCGTTTAAAGAGTCGGGTAGAATATGATAACTGGAGCATACCTGCTGAATTCGGTCTTCAATACTCGGCAGGCAAGAGCGGATAATAAATTGACAATCGAATGCCTGTTTTAATACTTCTGCAATGGCCAAGCAGCGGTAAATATGTCCCAGGCCTATTTTAGAACCTCCGTCTGCTCGGAAAACAACTCGTTTTTTCATTCACTAAGATTAGGGGTTTGAGGAATAAATGTTGCGCTGTGGATGTTTTTGTTGTGCATTTAGGGCGTACTTGAATTCGGCAATTTGCCAATCTTTTTCAGTATCGATATCATGCGCATCCATGGGCGACAATTCTATGGCTCCGGTATGGTCAGTCCAAATTTGTTTTTTGTGTAAAAAAGTGGAGGTATTTAGCCAGTAAAATTGTCCGGAATCGTGAAAGGCCGGTGTCAAGTCCTGACTGCGGGTGTTGAGATGTTCTGGTTGGAACATGCTTACCTTTCCCTCTTCCATTTTTAAAGCTCTTTGTATCGGATAGTCAAATTCAAGTACTGGGAAAACACAATCGTATTGTCCCTCCTGTAAATGCTCAAAAGCATTTTGTAAATGTTGTACACTGGTAAAGGGAGCAGTTGGATACAAACAACAAGTGTAATCGTACTGTTCTCCTCTTCCGTGATAATTGATCAAAACTTCTAACAAAACATCAGCGGTCGTAGCAAAGTGATCGGCATTTTTGCTACTCCGCATAAAGGGAACGGAGGCCCCTAATTGAATGGCTAGCTCCGCGATTTCCGTATCGTCTGTCGATACCATGACGGTATCAAACATTTTTGAGGCTAGCGCCGCTTCAATGGGATAAGCTAAAATGGGTTTGCCAAGAAAATTTTTGACATTCTTGCGGGCGATCCGCTGGCTACCGCTTCTAGCTGGAATAATGGCTATACGTTGCATGGTATTAAAGATTTTACAGATTGGATGACATAGTCCTGTTCTTTGTCTGTCAAGCCCGGATACATGGGTAAACTGAGGCATTTTTGGTAATACTGTTCCGCGTGTGGAAACATCCCTTCCCGGTAGCCTTGTTTTTGGTAGTAAGGCATCAGGTGGACCGGTATGTAGTGGACCTGGCAGTAAATGCCCTTGTTGCGAAGGTCATCATAAAGTTGTTTGCGCTCCTCGGTTTGAATAATGTAAAGGTGATAGGCATGATCAAATCCGCTTTCAGGTCGTAGCAAAGTCAGGTCGGTATCGGCAAAGGCTTCATCGTATTTTTGGGCAATGGCTCGACGTCGCTCAATCCCTGCATCTGCGCGATGGAGTTGGGAAATACCCAGTGCTGCCTGAAAATCGGTGAGCCGATAATTATAGCCTAAATCTTGCATTTCGTAATACCAAAGGCCATGAGAGGTTTTCATTTGATTGGCATCCTTCGTAATGCCATGTGTGCGCAACTGACACAGTCGATGATAAAGATCAGGATCGTTGGTGGTAATCATGCCTCCTTCTCCGCAAGCAATATGTTTGACCGGATGGAAGGAGAAAATGGCCAAATCGGCATAGGCCCCATTTCCGCAATAATTCACTTTCCCTTTTTGGTCAATAAAACTTCCCCCCGGAGCATGACAAGCATCTTCGATGATCCACAGATTGAATTCATCGGCCAAAGTTCGAAAGGCTTCCATGTCGATAGGATAGCCCGCAAAGTCAACGGGAATAATGCCCTGATAAGTACCTGCTGGGGCGGCCTCCAACAGTGCTTTTACGGCTTTGATGTCTAGTAAGCCCGTCGACGGATCGATGTCGGCCAAAACAACTTCTCCACCACAATAACGAACGCAATTGGCAGAAGCCACAAAAGTAATCGGAGTAGTGATGACTTTACTTTTGGCATTGACGCCTAGGGCCATCGCAGCCATGTGGAGCGCAGCAGTTCCATTAGATACCGCCACGGCAAAACGAGCATCAACATATTGGGCAAACTGTTTTTCGAATTCCCCAATGTATTCCCCTTGAGTAATGAAATCTCCTTGCAATGCTTTGTGCACTGCCTGTAAATCGCTATCGGTAATTTGATGCTTGCCATAAGGTATGGGTTGGCGCATAATTGGGTTGTTTTAAGTCAACGAAAGTAGGATAGATTCAAAAGTGGAGGGGACTTTTGAAAATGGTAAATAGATAAATAGGTAACCAGGAAAAAGGAAATAAAACGCGTTCCGTCTGACTTATACGGGCAGAGGATGATTGACTTTAAAACTGGGATCAACGTGATTGACAATTTGTTCGCGCAATG
>JBCCSR010000155.1:0-8479 GCA_039199865.1 Bacteroidota bacterium | reverse complement strand
CTTTTGCCTCGATCCATTGACCAAGCTGCCAGATCTCATTCTCTGGCAGTTTTTTTTACACCAAACAAGATTTGTTCAGTTTCGCTCAAGCATAAGAATGGAAATATCAATTAAGCAGTTGGTCATCGTCGGAATAAAATAAAGCCCAGGAGAACAATAAAAGGAATCAGCACCAGATACCATTTTCCAAAGCCAGACGCCATGCTCAAATCGACTTGTTCGACACTTCCAAACTGAACGAATGGAGCCCAGTAAAAAGGGTGCTGCTCTACCTTTCGAGAAGTACTCAGAAAATCGAGTTTGGCTTGTCGCAAAGCCTGATTTTTAGCATGGCCCGCCTTCATATACTGATAGAATTGCACCATGATATTGGAAGTTGACCGATCATCCACGGGCCATAGACTCATCACCACGCTGGGACAACCGGCATGGATAAAGCCACGCGAAAGGCTCATGACGCCCTCTCCTTTGACCAACTGCCCAGTCCCCGTATTGCAGGCACTCAATACGGCCAATTGACTTTGAAAAAGTAACTCGTACAAATCATTATTCGACAAATAGTCATCGGCAAAATAAATCTTATTGAACTGATGGTCTTGCTCATCGATGCAGGCATGAGTGGCCAAGTGAATAATCCTACTTTGGGGAGCCTGTTCTCTAAAGGTGTTGAGCTTAGCGGCTTGCCCAACATACAAACTCCCTCCTCCCAAAAGATCACCAATTTCACTGATCTCTTGGCTACTAAAACGCAAATTGGCCAACTGATTGTCCGAACAGGTTCGCGCGCTGTAGCTCCTCTCTTCATTGTCAAATGAAGGAGCAAAGCCCGTAAAAAGTTGGGTCGGTTTTTTTGCACTTCGCTCTGGCTCATTGAACAATAGCGTACTTGAATAGCTGTAAGAAATATCGATGTCTTCCAGCAAGTAGGCCATCGCATCAGTGGTGTAATCGGGATCGGATGAGCTCGGTGCCTCCCTCAATAAAATCTCAAAGGGCAGCCATCCCAATACATCATCTGGAATAATGATGAGGGTCTTGATCTTTTCGGATAAACAAGGCGACAATAATTGCTGGTAGAGCAAGTGAGCAGAATGACCAAACTGTTGATAATCTTCTCTGGCCTTCATTCCCACCGGAGCTGCCCCAATGAGCTGACGCAATTGCTCAATATTTTGTATCAGCAACTCACTCCTCGCCAATTGGTGTAATTTGACTTCTGCTTGATCAATAGCAAAAATATAGATGGAATCCAGCCCCACAAAATATTCAATTAACATGGTGGAAGGATTGGGAAGTCTTTGTTGGACTTCAGCCAAAGTGGTCAGATCCGTTTGGTACTTTAAACGGAAATAGCGAGGATAATTTTGCTCCAAATGATCAACAAAGGCGTGGTAATTTTGGCGTAATTCGAACAATTTGCGTTCGAGACGGCCACGTGTCGCAGCATCTCCCGCATTGGCCTTTTGTTTTTCCTCGTTCAACAGTTTCTCGAAATAAGCGATATCTAAACTCAACTGCTTTTCGGTACTCAAAAGGCTGTCGGGAATGCCTCCAATTTTTTGCGCTGAAATCTCGTTGATCGATTCCAGCAGTAGAATGGCTTTATTGCTTTCGGTGTAGGCAAAAGCCTGGGTCAAATACTTTTGCTGTCCACTGCGTCGATAGCGTTCAATGGCCACTTGAATGGCGCCTTCGTACAAAGGCAACACTTTGGTCGATAATACCTCTTTGGAAGTTTCATTCAAATATTCTCCTCTAATGCTGGGAATCAACGCCAGGGCCAATTGAAAAGTCGCTTCTGCTTGTTGTAAATGCTCCTCACTTCCATTCAAACGAAACAATTCAAAATGGCTTTCAGCTTTTCCTTTCAGGGCCTCTAATCCTTGAAGTTTGGCGTAGATGCTATCGATTGGTGGGTTGGTTCCGATGGCTTGCTGTGCGAATCCATAACTAACCATTTCCAGTGCTTCGTGGTATTGTTGGAGTGCTTTTTCCCACTGCCCTTTCAATTGACAAACATGGGCAATGTTGAAAATCTTCTTAGCAATTTTGGGATGCCGATTGAAGGTTTTGAATTCTTCTACTACTTTTTCTTTGGCCTTGATAAAATAGGGTAAGGCTTGGTTATACTTCTCCTGTTTTAGATAAATTTTGCCCAAGAGTTCATCTGCTTTTCCTTGGTCTTTTACGTACACTTTTTGCGCTAAAGTACGTGCTTCTTTCACCTTCGCCCTAACCGTAGCAAAATCGTTTTGCTCTAGAGCTACCTCTCCTCCGTAGAATAGTAGTTCAGCGAGTGACTTCAAAACAATTTCACTTTCTCCATTCTTTTTCAATACTTCTCGTAATACTCGCTCTGACTCGTCCAGCCAATGCAGTGCATCTTCCCACTTTCTTTTTAGCCTGTAGACATCACCGATCCGTAGGCCAAGGGAAGCAGAATGGCGACTGTAACCCATCGTATCTACATGATAGCGATAAGCCTCTTTATAATGTTCTAAGGCTTCATCATAATCTCCTTTATCCCTATGAATCATGCCGACATTAGAATAGTTAGTCGCAATAATAATTTTATTCCCCTGAGCTAAATTACTGGACAGTGCTTTCTTGAAATAGAGCAATGCCGCCTCAAAATCTCCCTTTCCCATGACACTGAAGGCATAATTATTCATTGCGGCAGAATAAGCCTCACTCAATGGATCTACCTTGGTTTGCGCCAACTTAAAGCTCAATTGAATGAGAGAGTCTCGTTCGACATACCTCCCCTGATAACCAACAACTGACGATAAACCTGCATAGCAAATGGCCACTCCCTCCCAGTTGTCTTCCTCTTGGTATAAGAAAAGGGCTTTTTGTAAGTAAATAGCAGTACTATCGAAGCTTTTGGAAAATGATTTGATTGCTTTTTGAAATAACTGATCGGCAGGAGAAGGCGCTGTGAGCGCTTGCGCAGGTAGGGTGTGGAAAAACAAAATTGAAATAGCCAGGAATAAAATATGCTTGTACATATGACCAATCATTAAGTTTGAAGGATACCACTAGATGCAGGCAAAGCTAAAACAAATAGAGATCATTCCTAGTTTCAGAATGGCATATTATTCCTAATACTAGAAAAGATCTCTATACGATTTGACCAAGATTTAGGCCAAGTTTTGGTCATTCTAAGGAATTAGCTTATCTCCTGTTCTTGACGATTTTTACAGTTTCGACCTTTTGGGCCGTTTTAACCTGGCAGTGATAAACCCCAGGAGCCAAGACAGATAGATCCAATCGAGTTTGCTGTTGTCCTACACCAGCCTCTAATCGATGACTTTGTACAATACTTCCTTTAATGTCGATGATCGTAAATTGGACTGCCTCTTCCACCTGGGTAGTGAATTGAATATTCAACTCGTCTTCAAATGGATTGGGACTTACTTTCTGAACCAATGGTGTATCGGCCAACAAATCATCGAAGGCATTGTATTCTCTGAGTTTAGCTGGCTCTTCCTCTGAACATTCCGTATCACAGTCAATACAAACTTTAGGTTCATAAACAGGAGGCAATAATCCACCACACTCTGGGTTACAAGCACCACAAGTTTCGTGGAAAATATGACAAGACATGACTCCACCGGGCGTTGCGTAGGCGCCAGTATTGTAAAGTTGAAATCCTCCACCCGGTAGTTTCTCCATCAGGCGGATGGTCATATTTCCTAGAAGAGTAGAAAATGGATTGATAACAGGTCCACAAAGCGCCATCTGGTTGTTATCGAGATAGACACGTTTTTTGTATACATGATGATTACCATTAATTCTGGACATCGACCAACCCTCATAGTTCAATGAAGTAATGGGATCTGACATCGAATCGTAAGTACCATTTAAATCACTATCATACTCAACATAAATGGCAGGCATACCAGAGGGTAATGGGTGGGGGCCAGCACCACTGGGCGCATTATTCACTCCGTGAAGATTGACCAAGATGACATCCATGTACATGGCCCCATCACAACGTGGCCCCATTCTGATGATCACCTCATCATCCTCGCAAGTAGTTGGGGGCTTAGTAACTGGTGCAAAAGATTCGAAGCCGAAACCACAAATGTGAATAAAAGTAGTGACCGCGTCTTCACTATTGTGGCAAAACTCTGGGGAAGTCGCTTTCACGGGAGACCAGTTCAACAATAAAAGACCAAGAAATAAAATGGTAAAGAAATTACTCTTTCTCATAACTGTAATTAATTTGTTAGTTTTTATAAAAAATGATTATTCAAGATTCACTCGTGATACATACACCTAAACTTGCCCAAAAAATATCCCTTTTAGGAATTTTCTGAAACATGTCTGGCCAAATCGGAGTTTAACCACCGGAAATGGACAATGTGCTGGAAAATGTTAAGATTGGAAGAGCAATTGATTTCGCTTGGATAAGTTGAGGCCTTGACCCAGCCAAAGATTTTCTTCCCACTCTTTATTTAATTTGGACTCAAAAAAATTGCATTCCTTTCAATTGCTATTGGATGTATTTTACTCCATCCGTTTTGCTTGCATCATCTAATGGAATTGAGGGTATATTTTTTGAGTCATTCTATCTATCAATCTAGAAGGATAATTGGCCGAAAGGAGTCGCTGTAAATGGATTCATTATGGCTAAAAAATTCTAGTTCATTGGTTTAATACCATTTAAAAAAGAAACGTAACCACTAAATTTAAAAAAAAAGATTTTTAGGGTAAAAGGGCACAAAAATTCTTCTAAAAGACGTTAGTGATTAGTGTGAAAATTGGCTTCTCAATATAGCTAAAATATTGATAATCAGCAATTTTTTATTTAATTAAAGGGGAAACAAGTACGCATTTACTTTTCACCATTGTCTGATGCCAAATTTTGGGGAAAAGGAATTGGGCGCTTATCAAAAAAATCAAATATTTGAGTTACCTTTCTCATTGAAACCTGTATAAACATAAACAACGACCAAGATGCAGTATACTGACGCAGAGATCATTCAGTTATTGAGTTCGTCCAACGCTCAAGACAATGATCAAGGCATTCGAATCATGTATCATCTTTATTTTTCAATGATTTCGGGCTTTGTGCTTAAAAATAGTGGAACAAAAGAGGATGTGGAGGAAGTCTTTCAGGATGGCATTTTTGTCGTTTTCAATAAATGCAAGAAAGAGGAACTGGTGTTGACTAGCCGCCTAAAAACGTATTTGTACTCTATTTGTAGAAATATTTGGCTAAAAACACTCAAACAAAAAAAGTTTTCTACCGTCTCCATCCAGGATCAGGAAGACTTTATTATGGTCGAAAGCTCTTTTTTCCAAAAACTAGAACTCACCGAGGAAAGGCAAACTATGTTGGACTTAATCAAGCAGTTAGGAGAAAATTGTCAGAAAGTGCTGATTTATTACTACTATGAGCGATTGAAAATGAAAGAAATCGCCCAGTTGATGAATTTTGCCAACGACCAGGTTGCACGCAACAAAAAAGTCAAGTGCCTGAAGCAATTGGTCGCAATTGTCGACAACTCCTCTTTTTTTAAGAATTACTTCAAATAGTACCAATGACACCACAAAGCGATTTGATAGATCAATACCTTTTAGGGGAACTAGATGAAGTCACCAAGGCTAATTTCCTCGAACGCTTGTCTTCTGATCCGGAGCTGGCAATGGAGGTCAAACAAAGACAGGCCATTTTACGGGGGCTTGAAGATTTGAGCAACGAAAAAATGAAAGCTCAAATTCACAATGTTCGGCAACAAATGCTTCAGCAAGAGCCCGTACCCATCAAGAAAAGTCGGGCGCGCAGAAGCCCCTACTCTTTTCTATGGATGGCAGCGGCCCTGGCGATCGTCTTGATGGCAGCCTTTTGGCTTTTCACCAAATCTGGTCTTCAAAGTAATCCTCAACAATTGTTTGCCCAAAATTTTGAACTTTATGAAGCCAATTTCAGTACGCGTAACGCCGATACCGAACAAAGTACAAGCGAAGCAGCAACGCTCTATGAAAACCAAGATTTTACTGCGGCCATCCCTTTGCTTCAACAAATACTTCAGGAGAAACCCAATGATGCCAATCTTCAGCTCGCTCTAGGAAATGCTTTTCTCGCTAATGAACAAATCAGCCCAGCCATTGCCCAGTTCAAGGCCATCATTGATCGCAATGATTTGCTTTACCTCGATCGGGCACGTTGGTATTTGGCATTGGCTTTCCTGAAAAACAATCAAATTGCAGAGTGCATAGATCAGCTGCAAAGTCTCCAGCAAAATGAGAAGGCAGACTATCATCTGGACGCTAAAAAGCTGCTTGGACAAATCAATCAAGCGGATAGTCGCGTTTCCGTTAGTTCACTATCCTGTGCCACTCCAGGCAAACTTGCCTTTGCTTAAACAGAGTCCTCCCAATCCTGCCCTAATTTTATAAAACATCATACCACCATTCAAAAAGAGATCATTTCCAGCTTTAAAGTCAAGGAGAAATGATCTCTCGTAAAGATGGCGCTAAAGCAATTGATACTTAACTTATATGCTTATTGATTTTGACCTTTTCCACCTTTGCAGTTGTATTGATTCAGTGATTTCGGTAATAAAACAGGTATGGAATCAGATCAAATAGGCAGAACTTATTTGTTCCCGAATACAAATTTTCATCCACCAAAATAATAATCAGAAAAAAGTCATTGACAAACAGGTCGTGTTCATGATGATGTTATTGGCTACGTTTTAGAATCCGTAGGGAAAGTGCTCAGTCTTTGGTTTTGACTTGGGCTTAAAAGATCATCACCCTAGGAAAGGACTTCCTTGACAAATCTTATGGTTGATGAATTCTAGCAATAGCATCCACAAGATTTGTCAAAAAAGCAAAAACAAAAATAGATAAGGACTACCTATTGATTGTTAGGCCAACATCGTCTTTTCCAATTTGGTCAATAGCTGCTCCTTACGGGCTTGTACTTCATCACAGGGAATCTGCCGATTGTAATAATCCATCAACAAAGAAGCATAGTGGAGAAATACGGATTGGGTTGGTTGAGGTCCTTTTTCAAAATCGTAAATACAATCTGAGGGAAGGTTAAAGAATGCGCCTCCGGTAGTATGTGAGATGCGATCGTATTCCAGATCATAGTTCTTGGCATCTGCGGTAATGTTCTCGATTTCGTTATTGCAGCCATATACGTGTAAAGTCATGTAGGGATCCGAGCCGGCATTGCCCATTTGGTGAATCAAAGCATTGTTGACTTTGATGGCAGTTTTTTTCGGTAGGAGCTCTTTCCTAGTAAAACACAACTCATTGTCTTTGATGCGGTAAATACAATGATGGGTATGCCCAAAAACCTGAACGACGCCCCACTGAGTATATCCATGATTGTGAATGGAGGAGTAATCTCCGGGATTCCACGACATAACCATGACTTCAAAGTTTTCGTTTTCATAAACCATCTTTCGGCCATAACAATCTTCAATCGGATGATCAAAATCGGCGTACTCCATCATATCGGCTTCCTGCACATTGGCTGCCAATACCAATTCTTTGGCGCGCAGCGGGGTGAGTCGTCCTGATAGTTTAAAATTATCGTTTAATAAATCCACTAGACCAGCTAGGGATTGAGGTAAGGTTTTTACTTCCATAACAAGAAATTGATTTTGGAGCTGATTGGTACTTGGAGCCATCTTTCGAAATACCAGTCAGCCGATAATGAATGAAATTGAGCAGTTGGGATGATCACCCAACAAATAATCTACATTAAAACTAATGGGATTAAAGTCCGGAGAGGACGTACAAGGATCGTCAGTAATGATCGAGCAAAAGTTGCATGATCACTACATCCTGCCATTGGCCATTGCGAAAACCAATTTCTCTTTGGGTACCAACAACGGTATATCCCAGACGTAGATTATACTCGATACTTGCCTTATTACTGGCAAAAATTTTAGCCACAAGGTGGCGGTATTCCAGGGCCTTGCAAGTGTTGATGAGATGCTTTTTCATCAATGTACCATAGCCTTTTTTACATTCTGAAAAGGTCAGGTAAACGGCCGTCTCGCAAGTAAAACGATAACCGGCTCGATCGCTGTAGCGTTTGATAATGCCCCATCCAATACAAGTTCCAGATTTGCTTAACACATAAAGTTTTTCCCGATCATTAAATTTTTTGACCCAACTGGCGATATCTGCCTCAACTTTTAAGATCTCCTCCATCGTGGCGTTTCCCAAACGAATGTATTCGTTGTAGATCTCGGCAATGCTACCGAAATGCTCGGGACGAGCTTCCTCAATTTGTGTAGTTTCAACAGTTGGCATAAATGTATCTTAAATTCGACGGATGGTGAATAGGAGTCATTTTTTCAACTATCCCCTCCCCCATTCCATCGGTCAGCTATTCGTTTTTGAATACCAGACCATCTTTTATCATACAGCTCATGTTTTACAGACGACTAATGTTTTTAATAGGATTTCCTTTTATAGTGTGGCCAATCCTTTGTCGCGCCACCGT
>JBCCSR010000154.1:0-8519 GCA_039199865.1 Bacteroidota bacterium | reverse complement strand
TCACAATCTGTTGCTGCGCTATCTCGAATCCGAATTCGATAAGTTCCTTGCGGAATATTTTCCAAACGAAAAGTATCCAGTACATTAGACTGTGAGCCATTTACTGGCCCCATCCAGGATACTTCGTACGGTGGAATGCCATTGAGCATTCTTAGGGCAATCAAACCATCATTTCCACCACAAGTTTCCACGGGTTGAATGGCCAAAACATCTACACTATTGATGCTTTCGAGAGTGTGGATTTCGATTTGACTAGTTCCGGTACACCCTTTTTCATCCGTGGCAATAACAGTGTAAAGGCTGGTCGTCCCCGGATCTCCTCCGGTAATTTTTCGAGAAGTTTGCTTACTTCCGTCATCCCAGTCAAAAACCACTTCTCCATTTGCAGTCCCCAACTCCTCTACCAATAGATCAAGCGTTGCAGTGGGACAAATCGTGGTGGCTCCCATTGTTTCAATTACTACTGTCGGCTGAGCATCAACGGCCACTTCGACACTTGTTTCATCAAAACAGCCTGTTGGCGTTTCCCAACGGATAAAATAACTGGTTAATTCTTCGGGACTAACGATTGGCGAAATGACATTGGCAGATGAAGTAGGAGTAGCACTGTGAAAAGAGACCGTTCCGCTGGTTTGGTTGACCTCTTCAATCGTGAGGGTGGTCAGATCAAATGAACTGCCTCTACAAATCAGTGGTAAATCATTGCTAAATATAGATGGCACCGTATTGGCAATAATGGTCACTGCTGCTCGAGGACTCACACAAGCGTTGAAGACCGAATCTTGCACATAGTACGTCACACTTTCTGTGACGGACGGTAAATTCCAAACCGATCCTAGGTGCACCAATTGTCCTCCCTCCGCAGCATCAAACCAATAGTATTGCCCGAAAGGGCTGACATCAATGCTCAGTCCCACTTGTTCACCTGCACAAATGGATACCGAAATAGGGGGAGGCACTGGCAGTTGCCGATCGTCTTCATTTCCATTGCAATTTTCATCTTGCTGATTACAAATGATCTCTACCGCATTGGGATGAATATTCGGATTCTCATCATTGCAATCCAATGCATTGGTCACGTAATCATCGGGAGGGAAGGCAGCACAAATCAAGAGGCTATCCTCGGGGTTTCCAAAGCTATCTTGATCGAAATCGGCATAGTAAACGCGATTGCCCAGTCCAACTCCTTGAGGACCATAAAAGACAATTTCGTCCAAGGCAATATCCCCGCGAAAACCAAAGCCACTTCTACCAAGAAATCGAAATAAAGCCACCTGACCATCAAAGTCAGAAAGATCAATGTATTGTTGAAACCAACGATCTCCCTGATCACCAGTTAGCGACCAAAGGTTGGTCCAATTGAGTCCACCATCAAAGGAAATTTGGAGGGTCAATTGATTGGTATTGACCCCATACATGTGGTAGTAAAACGAAAGGTGACAAGTGCCTTCAGCCGTCTGAATATCCATACACTCCGATTGTAAAATGGCCATTTTATTTTGTTGGCAAGCACTTCCCGAGGTTTCGATGTACACATAATGCCCACCTCCACTAATATCATCACTTGGGCCAGTTCTGGTAGAATTGGTACCATCTCGATCGATGAGCCAATCCATTTGATCTTCCATTTGATTGCTCCATAATCCTGAAATTGGACAAATGGTTCCACAACTGGTCCCACACAAACTTTGCTCATCAAAATCAGTCTGTACGGTAATGGGAGGAGCACTACATCCCGTAGTAAAAGTCAAAACACATGAGTTTTCGGAAAAAGCACCATCAACACAGGCATTCCGCAGGTACACATCATAAGCGGTAAGCTCCATTAATTGATCGATTACTGTATGCTGATTTTGTCCACAACCCGCCATTACAATTGTACCTTCACCGGGCGAATCCTCTATTCCGGGTTGAAAGCCAACTGGGCCATACTCAATTAAAGTAAAATTACAATTGTCCGCATTATCCCACTGAATGTCAGCACTTGTAGCAGTAAGCGTTTCAACAAAATGGTTGGAGGGAGGCAAACAACCAGAATGGGTAAATAGCAATTCGACAAATTGTAAAACCCCAATATCATTTTGGGTATCATCACAAATTTGTAAGGTCCAAGTTCCGCTTGGATCACTTCCATCGTGAAAATCATTTAGATTGCCTTCGGGCAAAAAACGGCCAATAAAGGGCGCATCACCTGCTTCAATGGCTTGACAAGCACTCATAGAAAAGGCAGTATACGCCTCACATTGATCGTCAAGGGGATGACCATAATGATCAGAGCCTCCTCCATTATCCGTACTCAATTCCACTTTTACGCCACTGGGGGAAATCAAATACATATCGAGATCAGACACCCAATTATGCCCGACAATTAAGCGGAATTCTTTGACAAAGACGTCTGTGCCCAGGGTCATTCCCGGTGCCATTTGAACATTAAATTGAAAATGGCTCGACGGAGTACAACTGTTATCTGGAACGACAAACTGAATGCCACAGAAACTAAAAGAGGATTGTTGAGGTAGGGCCTTACCCTCCACTGTAGTCCAAGGAAACGCTAAAAAAAGCAGCAAATACTTCGGAAAAGCAAGATGGTACCAGCTCATAGTAATGTTGATTCAACGAACAATGAATTGATGTTCATACCGGTTAAGGAATACTGTTTTAATGCCAGTTAATGGCACAATTATCAAATCTAGTATCGATCGTATTTGATCTTCAGCAATCGGGGGTACTGTCGTCTGGATTTCTCCAGTTTTTGCTTTGCCGGGTCAATCAGAGCCAAGTTGGGCTCTAGATAAATAAGAGGCGTAAATATAGGTGTGGTTCAAATATGGCTGCAAAAACAACCACGACAAAAATAGAAAAATTGTACAGAATGCAAGAAAGATTTGGTCTAAGGAATGTCATTTTAGGAACAGATGCTCCATTTTAAGGTAGAATCCCTCCATCTTAATCGCAAAATCTTGATACTAAAATCTGTACGAATGCCTACCTTAGTGCTCATGAAACAAGTAAGCATTCGCCTGGGAGGCGTACCCGAGCACTTCAATTTGCCCATTCATCTGGCCAAAGAACAGGGTTGGTTTGAACAAAGAGGCGTCGATTTGCAGTGGACGACTTTTAAAGGAGGCACCGGACAGATGACCAAAGCATTGCGAGAAAACGACATTGACGTTTGTATCCTCCTCACCGAAGGCATCATCAAAGACATCATCCGGGGCAATCCAAGCAAAATTATCAGTGAGTACATTACCACCCCACTCACTTGGGGCATTCATACCAGTATCAACAATCCGCTGGAACATTACAAGCACATATTTGATAAAAAATATGCCATCAGCCGTTTTGGTTCGGGCTCCCACCTCATGGCCATCGTCGATGCCAATAGCAAAGGCCAACAATTAGAAAGTGATCAATTTGTCGTCATTAAAAATCTGGACGGTGCCCTAGATTCCTTGGAGCAATTGAATACTGATGTATTTTATTGGGAAAAATATACGACCAAGCCTTACGTAGATGCTGGCCAACTCAAAAGAATTGGCGTATACAAAACACCTTGGCCCTGCTTTATGATTGCCGCCACGGAGGAGATCCTAGAGAGGGAACCGGAGAGCATCATTCGAGTCTTGCGTACCATTCACGATAGTTGCGATGCTTTTATGCAAAATGAAAATGCCATTGATCTGGTCAGTCAACGCTATCAACTGCAAGCCAAAGATACGGAGCGTTGGTACCACGGAACCGCTTGGGCCATCCATGGCTGGGTCAGCGATAAAATGCTAAAAAGCGTAGTCTTTAACTTGAGAATTGCCGGAATTATCGGCCAGGAAGAGGCCATTCCCGATTTGGTGTGGAGAAGGTAAGTTTTTTGCCATTTAACCCTTCTCTAGCCAAATTTTTGACCTTTCTCCGCTTAGCCCACGACAATATTAATCATACGTTTGGGCACAACGATGACTTTCCGAATGGTCTTGCCATCCGTCCATTTTTTGACCTCTTCCATGGCCAAAGCAGCCTTTTCCAGATCTTCCTTGGAGGCATCGGCAGGCAATTCGGCCAAAGCGCGTTTCTTCCCGTTGATACTAATTGGATAAGTTATCGCATCTTCCACCAAATAGCGTTCATCGTGGACCGGAAAATCCGCTCGGTGAACGGAAGGCTCCTTGCCCAAGTGTTTCCACAATTCCTCTGTAATGTGCGGCGCAAAAGGAGCCAATAAAATCACCAAGGGTTCGAGCACCGCTCGCTTGTTGGTCTTTAATTTTTTCAACTCATTGGTGGCCACCATAAAGGCACTGACACAAGTATTGAAACTAAATCGCTCAATATCTTCATTAACTTTTTTGATGGTGCGGTGCAAGACCTTCATTTCCGCTTTGCTCGCTGCTTCATCGCTTACCCTAAACGCTCCTTGACCATCAAAAAACAACATCCAAAATTTACGGAGGAATTTGGAAACGCCGTCAATTCCTTTGGTATCCCAAGGCTTGGATTGTTCGATGGGACCTAAAAACATTTCGTACATCCGGAAACAATCCGTACCGTATCTTCCAATAACATCATCGGGATTGATCACATTGTAGCGAGACTTTGACATTTTACCAACCTCCGATACTGTATAAAATTTGAAAGTTTCCGCTCCATTTTTTAAGCTAAGCTCCCCATTGCGGTATAGTCCTGATTTGCTCTCAAAAGTGGCATTGGCATAGGTTTGCCGCCAGTCTAAGAATTGTTGAATGCCCGCTGAAGTCAAGTGAGAATCTTCTTTCCCATAATCTGAGACAAAATCAATATGTGCATAGATTTTGGTATAATTGGACAATTCTTCCGGAGCAATCAAATCGGCACTCACAAAACGTCGGGCATCCTCTGGAGAGTTTTTATCCAACATAATATTTTCGATCACCCCCTGAATCATTCCTTGATTGATCAATTTTTTGAAGGGTTCATTGGTTGGCACTAAGCCTCTGTCGTATAAGAATTTGTGCCAAAACCGAGCGTACATCAAATGGGCGACAGCATGCTCTGAACCACCAACATATAAATCGACATCCTTCCAATAATTGACCGCAGATTGGCTAGCGAATGCATCGGCATTACTGGGGTCCATGTAGCGTAAGAAGTACCAGGAGGAGCCCGCTACGGCGGGCATCACATCTGTTTCGCGAGTCATACCATCAGGTAGGTTCATCCAATCTTCGATTCTGGCCAAGGGAGAACGACCGCCTTTAGCGGGTTTGAAGTCATCCGTGTCTGGCAAGACCAAAGGCAATTCTGAAACGGGTAACATGTGAGCCAAACCATCAGCGTCATAAACTACGGGGAAGGGTTCTCCCCAATAGCGCTGACGGCCAAAATTGGCATCTCTCAATTTGTAGTTGATGTGCATTTCACCAATCCCCATTTCCTCTGCTTTCTGACAAGCTGCTCTGATGGCGTCGGGGACTTCCATGCCGTTCATAAAGCCCGAATTGATTACGATGCCCACTTTATCATGCAAGGTTGCACCGGGGTATTTCGATTTGTCTACCACGTCGATGATTTCCAAGCCAAACTTTTGCGCAAATCGCTGATCTCGTTCATCATCACTGGGTACCGCCATAATAGCACCCGTACCGTAATCTTTCAAAACATACTCTCCAATCCAAATTGGAATCTTGGTGTTGGTAAAGGGATTAATGGCGTAGGCACCGATAAACTCACCAGTAACTTCCTTCTCCGCTTGTCGCTCCACCTCGGATTTAGAGTTGACATAGCTGATGTATTTGGCAACGGCTTCTTTTTGTTCTGGACTGGTCAATTTTTCTACCAAATCGTGCTCGGGGGCCAAGACCATGTAAGTGGCTCCAAAAATGGTATCGGGGCGAGTAGTAAAAATTTCAATTTTATCCTCTGCACCATCCACTTGGAAAAACATCGTTGCGCCTTCCGAGCGACCAATCCAATTGGTTTGAATCGTTTTCAAAGAATCCGACCAGTCAATCTACACCAAATCATTCAACAAGCGCTCGGCATAGGCCGTAATCCGCAAGTACCATTGTTTCATGGCTTTTTGTACTACGGGGTAGCCCCCCCTTTCGGAAACGCCATCCTTGACCTGATCATTGGCCAAGACTGTTCCCAATTCCTCACACCAATTGACATAGCCAATTTTGCGGTAGGCCAAGCGGTATTCCATCAATACATCCGCTTGTTCGGTTTTGCTCATAACATTCCATTCAGCTGCCGTGAATTTACCTTTGTAAGTATTGGCACCTTTGACTTTTAAGTTGCCTTCACTAGCAAATTGCGCTTCCAATTCACTGATCGGTTTGGCTTGCTTGGCCCTTTGATCGTAGTAATGCTTGAACAATTCGGTAAAAATCCACTGTGTCCATTTGTAATAATTGGGATCACAGGTATAGACTTCTCGATCCCAATCGAAAGAGAAACCCAATGCTCCCAATTGTTCTCGATAGCGTTGCATGTTTTTCTTGGTCGAAGTAGCGGGATGAATTCCCGTTTGCAAAGCGTATTCTTCAGCAGGCAAGCCAAAGGCATCAAAGCCCATGGGATGCAAGACATTGAAGCCCTTTAAACGTTTGTAACGAGCATAGATGTCGGAGGCAATGTATCCTAGCGGATGTCCAACGTGTAATCCTGCTCCCGAAGGATAGGGAAACATATCCAATACGTAATATTTGGGACGATCACTCTCATTGCTCACTTTGTAAGTGCCCTTCTCCTCCCAATACTTTCGCCATTGCTTTTCGATTTCGCCAAAATTGTACTCCATAATAATTTGTATTGCTGTTTTAATCTTTGAGCTTTCTAACTGTATCTTGATGAGAAAAGTTTCCCAAAAATCGCAGGAATCAGTTTGTTCAACTGGTTGGCATTGAGCCGACAAGCCGCGAAAATAGAGAAAATGTTGGGATTTCACTTCCTATTTGCGGGGCTTTCTCTATCTTAACTGATCGCTAAAAGTGTCAATTTCGTCTAAAGCATTTCAATCGGAGGCAAATAATTTATATATTTCGATATTCTTTTATTTGAAAATACATTTAATCATGATTAAGACTGTCATCAAAGTTGGTTTATTGCTTATTGTTGGGATTGTGGGATACAATTACTTTTTCGGTAATGCAGAGGAAAAAGCACAATCCAAGGCCATTATTGGCAAAACCATAGATGCTGCCAAGGCAGGTGTGGGGCTCATCAAGGAGGAAATTGATAAATTTAAGGAAGGCAAATACGATGATGCACTCGATAAAATTGGTGGTCTACTGAGTAAGGCTAAAGATCAGGCCGAGGAAAAAGGAGGAGATTTACTCAATCGAATTGAAGATTGGGAAAGCAATCGCGAGGCTTGGCAAGAGAAAAAAGAAGCCCTCAAAAAGGCGCTTGAAGGCGCTAGCGAGGAAGAACAACAAGAAATTGGAGAGCAGATCAAGGAGTTGAATGAAAAAGGAGAAAAACTAGAAGCAGAAGGCAAAGAATTACAAAGAGAGTTGGGGCAATAAATTGCCCTTTTTTTGTGTCAAAGAAATGATTACGTGGACCGAGCAAATGATATTCCTTCCAATGCTAGGTCCGGTCCAGACTTTCCCAGTTTTCTAAAGGCAGCAACTGATCTGCTCGCTTACAAGATTTGATCTCCGAACAATTGTCAATCAACACATTGCCATTGTAGTGAAAATAGATACCATCCATGTAATGCGCCTCTAAAATCAAATAATGGAGTGCTTGTTTGGGAATGAAGCGAAACTCGTATCTTTTCCATTCTGAATGCTTGATAAAGGAAGTTTCTGCCAATAATACGTCTTTCGTACAGCTGCTCGCCCCTCCCCATATTTTCACTTTGATGGGCTTATTGTAATTGGCGTAAGTTTTAGAATGAGCCAAACTTAGGCTAAAAGTGTAGCATTCACTGGCTTGGATAGGATCGCTGAGTCTTTGTCCTACACTCTCCCAGGTGCCATCCTGACGGGTGATCAACCCCATGTATGTTTCGCCGTCATACGCTTCATTGTAGACGCCCCAGGAACCGGGTAAAATATCAGGAGTACTTCCGGGCTCACAGGCATGCCAACCAATGGGAACAGTGGCATCTTGGGCTTCTCCTTCAAAAGAAGCATTGTCTAGACTCACTTGGGCAGATAAAAAACCTACCATTAACAAGGCAAAAAATGTCAGACCGTTTTTTTTCATTGCGTAAAACTAGGTTTTAAAATGATCTTTTCCTTTGAGTAGTAAGGGCGATGGAAAATGCCAATTGGTGCCTCAAAGGATGGGAATCAATTGTGTTCTTCAGACCAAATATACTGGAATTTATACGTTATTTACGCAGTCACACCCAATTAATTCCTTATCGCTCTAAACGAAAGTTTACCACAGAAAATTGTTTATTGGTGCTCCAGCCCGCTGCTCTAGAGCCAAAGGGGAGAAAGGAAAAAGAACTGATTTTTTAATCAAAGCTTATATCCAGTACTTTGTGATTTAAGTAAATGGAGATTTGGAGCAAGGAAATTTTTGACCTAATC
>JBCCSR010000153.1:0-8551 GCA_039199865.1 Bacteroidota bacterium | reverse complement strand
GGTCCTGCCATACTGGTTCCACTGAAGGTCGCATAATTGTTGCCAGGAGTAGTGGAGCGAACCTGACTACCAGGGGCACTCACATTGGGCTTGAGCCGATTGCTACCATCTACGATTACTGGTCCACGGCTGCTAAAGCCAGAAATGCGATCGTTGGAGCGAGTGGAACCGATGGTGAAACTATTTTCAAACATGGCTGCTGGTGTACTCACCGTACCACAACCTTGACCGCCGCTGTTTCCTGCTGAAACAACGACAACGACTCCTGAGGCCTTGACATTATTCACCACAGTCTCCATTACGGACCAGTTGCTGGCATTGCATCCTTCAATTTCCGGACAGCTCCAGGAGTTGGCAAACACGTGGGGAGCTTTGCTGGGATCAGCATTTTCGTTGTTCAAATCCGTTGGCGCCATCAACCATTCAAAACATTCAATATAGCTGGCTGGACTTCCCCAGCCTCTTTCCATATTTCTACAGGCCACCCACTTGGCATCAGGAGCTACTCCAACTTCGTTGTCGCCATCAGAACCCACCATTGTTCCCATGGTATGGGTCCCGTGACTAGAGTCATCACAAGGAAAGGGGGAATCCAAACCACAGGGATTATTGCTAGGGTCGATAATCGAATCACCGTGAAGTGGATTGATAGAGTGAATGGCATCATGCCAGTTGTAATTGTGATCGGCAGTGTTGCCATCCCAGCCTCGGTATTTGCCTTTGAGTGCTGGGTGTTCCCAGTCGTAACCGGTGTCCTGTCCACCCACAACAACATCTTGACCGGTGTAACCCATGGCCCAGACATCGTCAGCATTAATCATTTCAATGCCCCATTCAACTTCTCTGATGCTGGCTCCATTTTCTATGACTGGAGCTTCCAAGCGAAAAGCACTATTTTCGATAATTTGAGCAATGTCTTCCCGTTCAGCCAGACTTTGCAGGAGTCCTAGGTTTCCCTTGGTACGAATGGAGTTGACAACGTAGAAAGATTGGGCGCTAGCTCCTTGGCTTCTCAAAAAACGAAGTATTTCCGTTTGGCTACTTTTTGCCGCTTGCTTTAGCTGATGGAAAACAAAATTACCTTTTGCTGCCTTGGTTTTCAACTGCTGGGATTTGGAAAGATCAGCTTGTTGTGTCAAGATCAACAAAACCTCTACTTCCATTCCGGATTGGAGTTTTGCAATGAGTTGATGATCCATTTTGGTTTCCCAAGGATCGGTATCTTGAGCTGTCCAACTAATTAAGATGGACATGGCAAAGAGGAAAAAAAGGTAACGAGGTAAAGACGTATTTATCATATCGGTAGGAATTTATTTTTATAGATGGTTTGCTCGAAAGCAATTGAACATGGCTCCAAAAAATACTACGTAAATTTAATGCAAAAAGATGGCTTCCCAGGGATAAAATTTACTAAATGGCCGACAATACAGGAAATGATATGCTTCTGATAAAATACTTTGGGTAAATCCTTTGATTAAATGTTGAAAATAAGTATATTAGAAGGGCAAAAAATAAGAAAGATAGACGGAAGACCTTCCCGTTTTTTCAACCGAATCAGAAGAAAAAATGCAGCAAGAAGCAATGAATTGGAAGGTTCAAACGTATTAATATTGTATTGTTCTTTCCCTACACTTTTCAAACGGAGTACCCCTACACAATCCAAGCTTTTCAGAGAATCGTATCCTTTGTGGAAAGAAAAGAAACTGTAGTAGGAACCATAGCTACACGATTAAGCCAAGAAAAATAAATTTGACAAGCAGTTAACGCTGGATGGTCAAGTATCGGTCTCATAAATAAAAGTCGCTTGTGTTAATATTAAAATTTTTACCGGAACTATGAATGACACTATCAATGCTGGTTCACACGCCAACAAAAACAGAGTATTTCGACAGATTTTGTCGGACAATATTTCCTTCTTCCAACAGCTTGAACTCCCCGTTCAGCACTTCACCATCATGCCTTATCAGAAAAATACAATTGAAGGCAAACGAGGCTTGAAAGTCCATATCGAATCGAATGCCTTTGTCTACATGAATGGCATCCCCGTTTTTGAACCGGTCGATATTGAACTGAAAGAGGTCTATTCGAAGTCGGAAATTATTCGAGAAAATCTCAATACCACTTCCAACGGAAAATTGCAGGAATGGGGAGCGATGGTTTACTTTAATGCCACCAGCAATGGTGAAAATGTCACCTTACAAAACAGCTTACCCATCACTATCGAATTGCCACGCTCCCAAAATCCTCGTCTAAAAGGAATGCGCATCTACAATGGTCAACGCATTGGAAGCAAACAAATCAACTGGCTGGAAAACGACTATGCCAGCTTGCATCGTATTGGAGTTGTCGATAAAATCAACGCCAAGTCGACCATGAAAATGATCAAAAACAGTCGATCTGGAAAACGACTTTTAGGGAATTATTTGTTCAAAACAACTCGCCTGGGTTGGATCAATTGCAATCGTTCACTAGAGGTCAATGAGGAGCAAACAACCCTCAAGGTTGTCGAAGATACTCAGGCATTGATCGATATCAAATTGGTTTTCAAAAAGAGAAATACAGTCATTCCATTGAGAAAAGTCAATGATCATTTCGCTGCATCGGGAGTGCCAGTGGGGGAAAAGGCCTTCATCGTCGGCTTGGGACAAATCAATAATGAATTGTACATGGCCGTCAAGGAGATTACTACTGATCGGAATCAGGAAGAATCTCTGGAGTTCAAATTAATGACTGCTGGCATGATCAAGAAAAAACTGAAAGGGATCAATTAATTCAGATCCCTCAACTGGTTCCTGACTTTGATCTCCTCTTCAATCTTGAGTTTAGAAACGAAGGTGCTTTACCGTTAGGGAGTTATTGATCAGCTGTTTTAGGGAGTCGATACCTATCTTGAGGTGAAGTTCCGCGTAGTTTTTGGTCACCACCTTATCACTTTCTTCCGTTTTTACCCCTTCTGGAACCATTGGCATATCCGATACCAAGAGGAGCGCACCGGTAGGAATATAATTTTTGAAAGCCGCAACGAAAATGGTGGCGGTTTCCATATCTATGGCAATAGGACGAAGTGATTTAAGATACTTTTTGAAATCTTTGCGATGTTCCCAAACGCGTTTGTTGGTAGAGTACACGGTGCCCGTCCAGTAATCCTGGTTGTATTCTCGGATAGTAGTCGAAATGGCTTTTTGCAGGGCAAAAGCAGGTAGGGCAGGAACTTCGGGCGGCAAATAATCATTTGAAGTTCCCTCCCCCCTGATCGCGGCAATGGGTAAAATCAGATCTCCGACTTTGTTTTTCTTGCTTTTCAAGCCCCCACATTTACCCAAAAACAAGGCAGCTCTAGGTTTGATCGCAGTCAATAAGTCAATGATGGTGCCCGCATTGGGGCTTCCCATACCAAAGTTGATGATAGTAATGTTTTCAGCCGTCGCTGAAGGCATGGAACGATCTGCTCCTTTGATTTTTACCCCATGCCATTTGGCAAATAATTTGACATAATTGCTAAAGTTGACGAGGATAATGTATTCTCCAAATTCTTCTAAAGCAGTTCCGGTGTAACGGGGGAGCCAATTTTCAACTATTTCTTTTTTTGTCTTCATATCGTAAAAGTTTTAATGGTGATATTCGTAGCCAATTCACAGCCCCACACAAGAAAAATGCTCCCTTCCGGATCAAGTCAAACGCATCGCTCCATAATTTATCGAGTTAAGTACATCGAACGTTGACGATCTAAATCTCTAAAGAATGGATCTTTTAAATCATCGATGAAACGAATGGCTTCACCAGTGGATTTCATTTCTGGTCCAAGGTTTTTATCCACATTTGGAAACTTGTTGAAAGAGAACACGGGAACCTTAATGGCATAACCGCTCAATTTCTTCTGAATTTCAAAATCACTCAACTTGGCTTCTCCAATCATCACTTTCGTCGCGATTTTTAGATAAGGCACTTCATAGGCCTTGGCGATAAATGGCGTCGTACGGGAGGCGCGTGGGTTGGCCTCGATCACGTAAACATTTTCGCCTTTGATGGCAAACTGAATGTTGATCAATCCTTTAATTTTTAAGGCAATCGCTAGTTTACGCGTGTAAGCGATCATGGTTTCGATGATTTCCTGCGATAGGCTGTAGGGAGGCAATACTGCTGAACTGTCGCCAGAGTGAATTCCGGCAGGCTCGATGTGTTCCATAATGCCCATAATGTGTACGTCCTCTCCATCACAAATGGCATCAATTTCTGCTTCTTGCGCTCGCTCTAAAAACTGATCAATCAATACGCGGTTATCGGGTAAGTGCTTGTAGATGCTCAATACGTGACGCTCCAACTCTTCGTCATTGATAACGATACGCATTCGTTGACCACCGAGTACGTAAGATGGGCGGACCAAAACGGGGTAAGTTACTCGATTGGCGATGGCCAAAGCTTCATCAACGTCTTCTGCCACTCCGTATCTGGGATAGGGGATATCCAAATCTTTGAGCAAATCGGAAAAAGCACCACGATCTTCGGCCAAGTCCATGGATGGGAAATCCGTTCCAAAAATTTTGATGCCTTCTTTGTGGAATTTTTCGGCTAGCTTTAATGCGGTTTGTCCTCCCAATTGGACAATGATGCCTTCTGGCTGTTCCAATTCCAATATTTCTTTGATGTGCTCCCAGTAAACGGGTTCGAAATAGAGTTTGTCGGCGATGTCAAAATCGGTGGAAACGGTCTCTGGGTTGCAATTGATCATGATGGCTTCATAACCAGCTTCCTTGATGGCCAGTAGGCCGTGGACACAGCAGTAATCAAATTCGATTCCCTGACCAATTCGATTGGGACCAGAACCCAGAACAATAATTTTCTTTTTATCCGAGGGAATACTTTCGTTCTCTTCATCGAAGGTGGAATAGTAATAAGGCGTTTGGGCTTCAAACTCTGCCGCACAGGTGTCTACCAATTTATAAGTTCGTCGAATGCCCAATTTTTTGCGCTGACGCGTGACCTCTTTTTCTTGAATGCGTAAAATCCAGGCGATTTGTGCATCCGAATAGCCAACTTCTTTCAGCTGTCGGAAAAAATCCGTTGGGATATCTTCTGCAACGTTAAAGCGCATCAAACGCTCTTCCATTTTGACCAATCGCTTGATTTGTTTGATAAACCAAGGATCAATTTTGGTCAACTTCTGAACCGTATTTTCGGGAACGCCCAATCGTAAGGCATCTTTGAGTCGATAAATGCGATCGTCGCTTGCTTTTTCCAAGCGGGTCAATATATCAGAAGTTCTGATCCATTCTTTTTTGTCTGCTCCCAGTCCCGTGCGATTGTTTTCTTGTGACTGACAAGCTTTTTGCAATGCTTCTAAGAAGTTTCGACCGATGGCCATGACTTCTCCCACGGATTTCATTTGCAGTCCCAGCTCGTGGCTAGCACCTTTAAATTTGGCAAAGTTCCAACGCGGCATTTTTACAATAACGTAGTCGAGAGTGGGTTCAAAGTAAGCAGAAGTGGTCTTCGTAATTTGATTTTTCAATTCATCTAAGTTGTAGCCGATCGCCAATTTGGCGGCAACTTTAGCAATCGGATATCCCGTAGCCTTACTGGCCAATGCCGAAGAACGAGAAACCCTTGGATTAATTTCGATGACAATCATATCCTCCGTTTCCGGATTGATAGAGAATTGGATATTGCATCCTCCCGCAAAATTCCCCAGGGCACGCATCATGACAATGGCCTCATTTCGCATTCTTTGGTAGGACGTATCAGATAATGTCATCGACGGAGCCACCGTGATGCTATCTCCCGTATGAATACCCATGGGATCAAGATTTTCCACCGTACAAATGATGACGACATTGTCATTATTATCGCGCAACAGTTCCAACTCGTATTCTTTCCATCCCAAAACGGCTTGCTCCACCAATACTTCGTGGGTTGGAGAAGCATTCAAACCTCGACGCAATGCCTCATCAAACTCATCCGCAGTGTGTACAAAACCGCCCCCGTATCCACCTAGGGTATAGGATGGGCGAATGACCAGGGGAAAACCAATTTTTTGGGCGGCCTCTTTTCCTTCCAAAAAGGAATTGGCAATAAAAGACGGAGCCACATTCATCCCAATTTCTACCATTAACTTTCGGAATGCTTCCCGGTTTTCTGCCAGCTCAATTGCTTCAAGATCAACACCAATCAGTCGTGTATTGTACTTTTCCCAAACCCCCTGCTGGCCAGCTTCGATAGCCAGATTGAGTGCTGTTTGTCCTCCCATTGTGGGCAATACCGCATCAATTTGCTGTTCCTCAAGAATCGTAACCAAACTTTCTACAGTAAGTGGCAATAAGTAAATGTGATCAGCAGTCACCGGATCAGTCATAATGGTTGCAGGGTTGGAATTGATCAGGGTCACTTCTATCCCTTCTTCTCTCAATGAGCGGGACGCTTGGGTTCCCGAATAATCAAATTCACAGGCTTGGCCAATAATAATTGGCCCACTGCCGATAATAAGTACGGACTTGATAGAATTATCTCTGGGCATTTTTGATGTGATTAATTGATACGTTTGGTGAAAATTCCCGCAAAGATAGGAATTGAGCGCCTAGATCGTCACATATAATTAAGGTATTTTTAATTTATCTTCATTTTACCTCAAATAGAGCGGGATAGGCGAAATTGACTAGGGCAAAACAGGATGGAAAAGATCAGGAACTACTTGTTTTTTACTTCGATAGCGATAGGATTGGTGTAGTACTCAATGAGCGCGCTGAGTTGCACATTTTCAGAAGATTCAAAATGGATCTGTTTTTTTACCAAATAGAGTTGACCCACCCCAGGAGATAGCTTGGTGAGTTGTTGAGCTTTTAGACTTGCAGCTGATTTTGGAGTAGGGCCTTGAATCGTTTGGCTACTGGCTTTGTTGTCCTCGTCGGTAAAGAGGAGCACCAAACTTTCGTTTTCTTTCAAGGCTTGACCCGTCCAGCTGATATCCAAGGGAAGAGAAGGATCTATGATTCCATTGATATAAAAACTGTCGATTGGACTCATCGACAATTCAAATTGCTGTTCCCTATTATCGATATCGATTAAGCGAAAATTGTGTTTTAACTGGTAATCGCTGTATTGCTCGGATTGATAACGAGGGATTTTTGGGTTGAGCCTTTTTAGTTCCATTGACTTTTCATTGTACTGCACTGTTGGAAAAGTATAGGGCTTGAGATTGGAACTATCACCGCGAGAAAATTGAGCTTGAGCACGTAGATGCCGTTCTGGTTGAAGATAGCGAATTTCGAGATTGGCTACCAACCATTCTTGTTGAGGACGGTTGTCATCAGCACAGCTCAAACACAAAAACAACGCAATGCAAATACCCAAGCCAAGCAGTAATTTTTTCATGGGGCCAAAGATAAGGAATGCGTTCCAAATATTACTACCTTTGATCTCCATGAGAAAAGTATTGATTACCGATGATGTACATCCCTTGTTGATTGAGGGATTGGAAGCAAAGGGTTTCGTTTGTGATTACCAACCCAAAATTGATCTTGAGACCGTTCGCCGTCAAATTGCAGTCTTTCACGGTTTGGTGATCAATAGTAAGATACTCGTCGATCAAAAACTCATGGACGCGGCTCCTCATTTGCAGTTTGTAGCCAGACTCGGTTCGGGAATGGAGATTGTTGATCAAGACTATGCTGCTCAAAAGGGAATCCACGTCTTACGTTCGCCCGAAGGCAACTGCAATGCAGTAGCGGAACAGGCTTTAGGAATGCTATTGGCTTTGGCCAATAACCTTTGTCGAGCCGATCGAGAAGTTCGACAAATGCTCTGGCACAGAGAAAAAAATAGAGGTTTCGAAATTATGGGTAAGACCGTAGGCATTATCGGTTTTGGCTTTACCGGGAGAAGTTTCGCGGAGAAATTGTCGGGAATGGGTGTCAAGATCTTGGCTTATGACAAATACTTGAAAAATTATGCGGAAGATTTGCCCCATGTGGTTGAGACGGGAATGGGATCTATTTTTATGGAAGCAGACATCATTAGTTTTCACCTTCCCTTGGCCGAAGAAACACAGCATTTAGTTGATGCGGCTTTCATTCAAAAGTGCAAAAAGGATTTTATCCTCATCAATACTTCCAGAGGATCTGTTGTTAAAACGGCCGATTTGATTCCCGCTTTGCAAAGTGGAAAACTGATTGGAGCTTGTCTTGATGTATTTGAGAATGAAAAGCCTCCTACTTTTCAGGAAAAAGAGCAGGAGATGTATCAACAGTTGTATCAATTGGAAAATGTCATCCTCTCTCCGCATGTCGCAGGTTGGACTTTCCAATCAAAAAAACGTCTTGCAGCTGTCTTATTGAAAAAAATCGGGGCAGCGTTAGCCCTTTGAGTTATCGTTACTATTCTAATAAAATCCTGCCCCATCGGCTACGAATCGGCTGGTTTCACTGCTCGTCAACTCAGCAATACACAAAATTTAGAAACCTGACTTATGCTTAAAAATGGGTGATGTCTGACGAGCGGAGAATAGCTAACTTGCATTCGAACCATTCTTTTTGAGTGGTTGTGAGCTTTCATAAAATTT
>JBCCSR010000152.1:0-8581 GCA_039199865.1 Bacteroidota bacterium | reverse complement strand
CGAGGTGTTTACAAAACCACCGATGGTGGAAAAAACTGGCGAAAAGTACTCTACATCAATGAGGAGACGGGAATCGCCGATTTGATTACCGACCCCACCAACCCCAATAAATTAATCGCAGCTACCTGGGAACACGCCCGTAAACCCTGGACCTTCAACTCCGGTGGAAAAGGCTCTGGCATCCACATTAGCTACGATGGTGGAGAGACTTGGAAAAAAATTGAAGGAAAAGAAAGTGGACTCCCCAAAGGGAATCTGGGGAGGATTGGCCTAGCAATGGCCTATTCTAAGCCCAACATTATTTATGCCTTGGTGGAGGCCAAAAAAAATGGCCTTTACAAATCAGTTGATGGTGGACACAAATGGACCAAAATTTCTGAAGAAAACATTGGCAACCGTCCCTTCTATTACGCCGAGCTTTACGTTGATCCCGGAAACGAAAACCGCATTTGGAACCTCTATTCTTACGTTTCCAAAAGTGAAGATGGTGGAAAAACGTTCAAAACCATTCTCGATTACCGTAAAGGAGTACATCCGGACCACCACGCCCTCTGGATTCATCCCCACAATCCAAATTACTTGATCAATGGCAACGATGGTGGACTTAATATCTCCAGAGATGGTGGAAAAAACTGGCGATTCATTGACAATCTTCCCCTGGGACAGTTCTATCACATCAATCACGACATGGATTATCCCTACAATGTATTCGGCGGCATGCAAGACAATGGAACTTGGGTGGGTCCAAGTAGCGTCTGGAAGTCTGGAGGCATCCGCAATAGCGATTGGCAAGAAGTACTATTTGGGGATGGTTTTGACGTTGTCCTCCGCCGAGATGACAATCGCTATGGTCTGGGGATGTCGCAGGGTGGAAACATTTACCATTTCGATCGAGAAACGGGCTACAACCAATACATCAAACCCATTCACCCAGAAGGAGTTGAACTGCGCTTCAATTGGAATGCCGCCTTGGCTCAGCATCCCAAGGAAGACTGTGGTTTTTATTTCGGTAGCCAGTTTCTGCACAAAAGTATGGATTGTGGCATGAGCTGGGAAATCATTTCGCCTGACCTCACCACCAATGATAGCATCAAACAAAAAGAATCTGCCAATTCAGGTGGACTTACCCTGGACGTAACTCAAGCTGAAAATTATACCACCATTGCCAGCGTAGCGCCGAGTCCCGTAGATGATCAAGTCATCTGGGTAGGTACGGATGATGGAAATCTACAATTGACTCGCGATGGGGGAAAAAACTGGGAAAACTTAGCTAGCCGCTTAACGACCTCTCCCGCGGGAAGTTGGATTCCACAGATTGAAGTCTCCGCAAGAAATGCGGGAGAAGCCTTCGTGGTGGTCAACAATTATCGCCGCAATGACTGGACGCCTTATTTGTATCATACCAACAATTTCGGTCAAAGCTGGACCCAATTGGCCAATGCCAAAGAAGTGAAGGGGTATGTACAATGTGTAGTACAGGATCCCGAAGAACCTAATTTACTGTTTATGGGTACAGATCGAGGGCTTTATTTTTCCCTAAACAAGGGCCAAAAATGGACCCAGTGGACCAACGATTATCCATCGGTATCCACACGTGACCTAAAGATACATCCACGAGAGCATGATCTAATCATCGGAACTTTTGGAAGAGCCATTTGGATTTTGGATGATATCCGTCCACTTCGAGCCATCGCCCGTAGCAATGGAGAAGTATTGAATAAAGCATTTTCAGCCTTTCCTGCCCCTAATGCTTATCTGGCAGAATATCGATCAGTAGACGGTGTCCGCTTCACTGCCGATGCCCACTTTATTGGCAACAATAAAGGCAGTAACGCTGCCCTTACGCTCTGGGTCAAACCAGAGAAAAAAGAAACAAAGGCCGCCAAAGCGATGAAAGAAGAAAAGAAAGAAAAAAAGAAAAAGAAGCAGAAAAAAGAAGGAGAAGGAGAAGAGAAAATGGAAAAAAAGGGAAAGGAGAAAAAGAAAAAGAGCGACGATAAAGTGCGCGTTGTTGTGATGGACAGCCAGGGAGATACCCTCCGACACTTTAGTCGAAAACTAAAAGAAGGGATCAACCGAATTAGCTGGCGACTAGATACCGATGGAGTAAGTTATCCCTCCTACCGCGATCCTCGCCCCAACTCAGATCCTCCGAGAGGTCCCAGGGTTTTGCCAGGTACTTACAAATTGGTTTTTAACTATAAAGATCACCTTGATTCTACGATGGTGAAAGTACACAAAGATCCTCGGTTGAATCTCAGTGACGAAAAATTGGTCAAAGAGTATGAATTTCGGCAATCGTTCAATCAATGGATTGAGAAAGCGACGGAAGGTTTCAATCGCCTCAAAGCGGCCAAAAAAACCATCAAATTGGTCAATAGCCAAATGGTCAATGTTGCGGATAGCTTAAAAACAGACCTTAACAAGGAGGGCAAAGCAATGCAAGATAGCATTGATCAACTTATGCAACTCTACATGCTACCACAAAAAACCAAGGGAATTCGACGCAGTACGGGAAAACTCAATTCTACAATCTGGCGGGCAATGGGCTACGTCGGAACGGGTTCTGGAGCGGTAGCTCCAAATGGTGAAAATGCCATCAATCAAGCCAAAACTGCTATTGAAGAAACCTTGGAAAAAGTCAATGCCTTCTTCACCAATGATTGGGCCGAATATCAGAAAAAAGTAGAGGCCATCCAGTATTCCCTGTTTAAAGAATACGAACCAATTCGACTGGAGTAGCCAGTCGGCGTTTTGGCATTATGATCAGAAGTATTGATCCTAGACGGAGGATATTTGTCGATCTGCGTATATCGTGGCTTTTTTGAAAGAAAATCGTCGTACAAATCGTCATTTTTAAGCCATATGGCCTCTTCTTGACACAATTTGGAAAAAATAATTTTTCCTCCTCAATTTGAAGTAGTACCTTTAAATGTTACAAATTTCTAATTGGTTATTTATAAACGCTCGTTTGAAGTAATTCATACATGGTCTCGTCCGATAAGCCTTCAATTGAGCATAAATTCGCCACTTCAAAAAAATCGTAAGAATTATGAAATTACTTTACCAACGCTCTTTTACCTTATTTTTACTCCTGACCATGGTCAGCTGGCTGCCCTTGACGGCTCAGACTTCTGGTGGTCCAGACGAATATGGCTATACCTGGAAGGACTCCAATGATCCTGAAGGGCCCACTTTCGATTTTATAGATATCTCCATGACTGGTACAGAAATCACAGGACTTGCGGATGACAATTCTGTAGATTTCATCGACATGGGTATGGACTTTGAGTTTTACTGGTTGACATTTGATCGACTTAAAGTAGGTTCCAATGGCTGGTTGAGTTTCAATAACGTAAACAATATAGCCCACTGTTTTCCAACCTTGCCACTTCCAGGAAGCGGCGACAACTTGATCTGCCCTTTGATGGCAGACATCAGCTTTGCAGAAAACGGTAACCCCGGTAGAATGTACTACCTACATGATGAAATGAACAACAGATTCATCATTTCTTACCACAATGTTCCCTTCTGGGTAAATGCAGTACCTGCTTACTCTGGTGACAATACTTTCCAAGTTATTCTGGATGGAAATGACAATTCTATCACTTTCAACTACTTGTCAATGGACGATGCTTTGGCCAGTACTGGTCCTTGTGCTGGTGTAGAAGCCAACTCTGTAGTAGGAATCGAAAATGTCACGGGTACAATTGGTCTAAAGATCTACGGTGATGCCGTTCTTCCTACAGACACTTACACCATCCGATTTGAATATCCTGAAGTTGTTACTTTCCAAATCCTTGATGCTTCTCCTTCCTGGAACAACAATGAAGCAAACGGAGGTATTTTCATTATGCCGAATAATGATGAGACCATTTCCGTTAACGTAAGCAACACTGGTAATACTGATCTGGAGTCATTCCAGGTGGATGCCGGCATGCGTAAGCCTCCAATCCCTGCTGACCTTTGGTCTTCTACTGCAACAGTTCCTCCCCTTGCGGTTGGAGAAAGTGCTACTGTTACCTTTGATACTCCATTCAACTCTGATGTTGCATTCGGTGGATCCGGACAATATACGCTTACGACGACGACCAATCTTCCCGTAGATTTGGTTGCTGGTAATGATGAAAATAGAAGTGAGGTGGTTGTCATCGACAACTCTGATCCTACAGAGCTCGTGCTTTCCTACTCTACTGGCGGTGCTCCCGATGGTGCTGCTTCTTGGTCTGGTGGTGGCGGTAACAGTGGAATGGGTGTTTATTTCGAGCCTCCTTTCTACCCTTTTACCATCACAGCAATTGAGATGTGGACCAACCCTGATCCAAACGGTGCCGCTGACGACGGTTACACCATTGAAATTCGAGATGACAATGCTGCTCCAGGAGAAGGTACTTTGATGGGCCTCGAGTCAATTGACGGAGGTAGCTACATGGCTCAGTGGAACCGTACAGAATTGAGTTTCCCCATCACCATCGATGCCGGTGGCTTCTATGTTGCTTGGGTAATGCAGGGCAATTCCATGTCGATTGGAACGGAAGGTGCTGGTGCCATTTCTAGAAGATCTTTCGAAATCATTTCCAACTCATGGGCTGGCTACCGTAGCAATGACGTTTCTGAAATCTTGATGCGGGTCATTGCAGAAAATACAGTAAATACAGAAAATGCGGAATACAGCAACAGCATTTCTATCTTCCCTAACCCTACCAGTGATGTATTGACCATCGATAGTGATTTGAGCGATGAGAGCATCGAACAAGTTCAGCTATTCAATACTTTGGGTGAGTTAATCAGCAATGAAAAAGTAAACATTACCCCAGGTACTCAACACAATCTTGATCTATCAAATTTGGCTACAGGAATTTACTACCTCAACCTTTTCATCAACGATGAACAAGTGACGCGTAAGGTTTCTGTCCTTAAGTAATTTGACCTTTCAATAATTGACTGCTGATCATACACGTGATCAGCAGTTATTTTTTTCCACAAAATGATATCAATATGAAATTAGTTTACACCCTTACCCTGCTTCTAATCGTGGGCTTTGGAACAGAGCTTTTGGCTCAAACTTCAGGTGGACCAGATGATTATGGCTACACTTGGAGAGATTCCAATGATCCAGATGGGCCTACTTTCAACTGGATTGACATTACAACTACTGGAACAGAAGTCATGGGATTTGCCGATGACAACTCTGTAGATTTTATCGACATGGGAATGGATTTCCACTTTTATTGGTTGGATTACGATAGGGTCAAACTTGGTTCCAACGGATGGATCAGTTTTGACAATGTAAGCAATCTTGCTGTTTGTTTTGCGTCTATCCCCACTCCTGGAAGTGGCAACAATTTGATTTGTCCCCTCTTGGCAGACCTCAACTTTGACGAAAATGGCAATCCTGGAAAAGTCTATTACCTCAATGATGGAAATGGTAAATTCATCATCTCTTACCACAATGTTCCATTTTGGATCAATGCTGTTCCTGCTTACACAGGCGACAATACCTTCCAGGTCATTCTAGATCAGGCCGATTCTTCTATTGTCTTACAGTACTTAGAAATGGATGATGTACTGGCCAACCCGGGCACTTGTCCAGCAGGTCAAGTGCGCTCTAGTGTTGGTATCGAAAACATCAGTGGAACCATTGGTCTAGAAATCATTCCTGATCAAGTGATGCCGCCAGACAATTATGCCGTCAAAATCAGTTACCCAGTAACGCCGTTAATTGATGTTCCAGATGTTGCACCGGAGTGGAATGTCAATGATGCCAATGGTGGAGTCTTTGTTTTACCCAATGAAGACATTAGTATTGTTGCTAGCGTCAGGAACAATGGAAATACCGAAGTCACTTCCGATTTCCAAATCACTGCAGGGATTCGAAAACTACCCATTCCTGCAGACCTTTGGACTTCGAGTGCGACCGTCAATGGATTGGCACTTGGTACCAATCAAGAAGTCATATTTGATGATCCTTTCAATTCTGACATTGCCTTTGGTGGTCCTGGTAATTACACCCTGACCACATTGACGACCCTTGCGGGTGACCTCGTTGCCGGAAACGACGAAAATGTTAGTGAAGTGGTTGTCATCGACAATGATGTTGCTAACCCAGATATCATCCTATCCTACACGGGTGATGCCAGTGACGGTACCATTTCCTGGGCTGGAGGCGGTGGCGATAGTGGTATCGGTGTTTATTTCGAGCCTCCTTCTTATCCCCTAACCATTAAAGCACTTGAGGCTTTTGTTTTCAACGATCCCAATGGAACGGGTGATGATGCTTACACCATTGAGATTCGAGACGACGATGGTCCTGGTGGTGGTCCTGGAACATTGATTGCTTTGGAAGCCATCGATGCGGGTAGCTACGATAACGGAGCTTGGAATCGGACCGAGTTGAGCTTCCCCGTTACGATCAATTCCGGTGGATTCTATGCCGCCTGGATCATGCAAGGAAACACACTGGCGCTCGGGACTGCCTCGGCTCCTCCTATTTCTCGCCGAACTTTTGAAATCCTGGGTGGCTCCTGGTCAAGTTTCCGCGACAATGAAGTGGCAGAAGGAATGATTCGCATCTGTGCGGAAAATGATCAGTTTGTGGATGTCGATGAAGTAGAACTGGAAAATCAGATCCGTGTTTTTCCCAATCCAACTTCAGATGTACTGACCATTCAAAGTAGCCTAGACGAGCCAGTGACTAAAGTTGAAGTATTCAATACGCTCGGAGAGTTGATGCTACAAGAAAAAGTCAGCATTTACAACGGTGAACAACATCGATTAGACCTGAATAATCTATCAACAGGTATTTACTATATCAACATTTATGTAGACGAACAGGCCACTGTTCGCAAAGTATCGGTCATCAAATAAAGGATGGAGCGATCAAATAAGCCTTGATCAATGGGGTTTTATTGTGTTTGTTTTTTTTCATTGAGCAATTGCAATAAAATCCCGTTGGTCCAAGCATATGCATCCAAACTTTGTGGCTCCCCTCCCCCATCTTCCAGGGTCATATCTTCCACATTGTACTTGTCCAGTAACTTTCCACTATTCTTGTAAACCCGGGTATTAAGGTCGACCCAACGCTGCTGGATCGTATCTGCCAATGGGAGATGCCCATAATTGCGTAAGCCCTGAATGGTGATCCATTGAAGTGGAGCCCAGCCGTGGGGAGCATCCCAGTCTTGCCCAGTCTGATTGAGGGTCGTGACGACTCCTCCAGGTTTTAGAAAGTATTGCTGGACAAAGGAAGCGATGCTATCCGCCTGTTCTTGATTGGCCAAATTGAAGTAGAGTGGATAAAGCATGGCCAATGAAGGCACCTCGGATCTTGAACGACGAATGAAGTTGTAATCCAAAAAGATAGACCGTTGCGCATCCCAGCAATGTTTTTCCAAAGCCCTTTTTCGATTTTCTGCTCGTTGTAAATAATTTTCTTTTTGCTCTTCGTCTCCATGTGCTCCGTAAGCCTTGGAAAGCGTAATTTCAAGATGATACAATAAGCTATTGAGGTCAATGGGAATCATCTGCGTCGTATGAATGGAAGCCATGTATTGTTCATCACCAAACCAGCGGCTACTAAATTGCCAGCCCGATTCACAAGCAGCCCGAATGTCTTCATAAACGCGACGCGTATTTCTTCTCAATCCCTTGGCCAGCTCAATGTCTTCAAGATACGCCTCTGGTCGGGGCTTGGAAAGATGGTCAAAGTATCGATTCAGTAAGGAACCATCTTGCATGCGAACCACTCTTTTGGAAGCAGGTTCCTCAGGATTGACCTCAAATCGCCCTTTCATCCAAAATTGATATTCTTTTTCCAAAGCAGATAAATAATTTTCATAAACTCTTGCTCCTTTTCTACTCGCCAATAAATCAATCATGGCTGCATAAAAAGGCGCTCCCGTTCGACTCAGCTGATAGCGTCGATTGGCACTGGGAATATGTCCAAACTCGTGGATGAGATGGGTAAAGTTATCAACCATATTTTCTAATAGCTCCTCTTTTCCCGCTGCTGCTAAGCCCAACATGGTAAAATAACTCTCCCAATAATAGACTTCACTGGCTTTACTCGAAGAGAGGACAAAGGGATGTGGAAGTGCAATCAAACTTCCGCTTTCCTCCACTTTAGATTGAGGTGTTAAAATGGACCAATAGGCATTGATGTGTTGGAGAAGACTTCGATTGGTATCCCTTTTGAGTTGAACTCCCTTTTTGTGGGTACAGGAAAAATGTTTTCCAATAAAAATCGATAGATCAAAATCGGGTGCAGAACGCCTGAGTTCATAGGCTTGTAAAATTTGATCCGTCGATTGTTTGGGAATACAATCACTAAATGTTTTGGAATGAGGAAAAATTCGGGCCAATTGGACCGTTTCGAACAAAGCTCCAAATCGTTCGTCGGGAGAAAGGGTTGCCTTGGTTTCTGGAAGTAAAACTTCAGTAGGTGTTTCGACCGAATCTTGGCAGGAGATAAACAGGAGTAGGCTACAAGCCATCAAAAAGATATGGGCTTTCATAAATAGGAGGCATTAATAATAACGAAGACTAGACTGTAAAGATCGAAAATAAGCAGTTTAGTGGAAAT
>JBCCSR010000151.1:0-8585 GCA_039199865.1 Bacteroidota bacterium | reverse complement strand
CAATAAAGTAAATGGTTTCCGCTACATCAATGGCTTTGAGGGGTTGAAAATCCTCATAGATTTTGGCTTTTTCACGATCCTCATAACGAACGTAGGCAAACTCAGTTTCTTCTACATGACCGGGACTCACTTGGCTTACGCGAATGTTGTGTTGATGGAGTTCGATGCGCATGGCTTTGGTTAAGGCTTCTACTGCATGTTTGGTTGCGCAATAGACATTTCCGTTGGGATAGACTTCTTTTCCCGCACTTGAGCTCAAATTGATAATGTGCCCACTTTTGCGTTGAACCATGTAAGGGCTAATGGCTCTAGTGAGATACAACAAACCCTTGATATTGGTATCGATCATGGTTTCCCAATCACTGAGCTTTCCCTCGTAGATGGGAGCGTATCCTTTAGCAAGGCCCGCGTTATTGATGAGTACATCTATGTTTTTCCAATCATTGGGCAGCTGTTCTAGGCTAGCCTTAACTTTATCAATATCACGGACATCAAAGGCCAGTGTTTGTATGGCGTTATTAAATTTTTGTTTAAAGTTTGCTTTTAAATGGTCTAGCCGTTCTGCTCGTCTACCAGTAAGAATGAGTCGATAGCCCTTTTGGGCAAATAGTTCGGCGGTGGCGCTACCGATTCCTGAGGTAGCTCCCGTAATGAGGATGGTTTTCTTTTCCTCTTCGGAAGGAGTGTGCACTTTGGCCTGTACTTTATCTGAGATAGGGACGTTATCCTGTTCGGCATTCAATTCTTTGAGGAAATCATCGGGAATAATTTCTTCAACAATTTCTTCACCGGTAAATCCGATATACCGATTTTCTAAGTCCTCCTGTATCTTACCCGTACCGGGCAAGGTGGATTGATCATTGCTTTGATCTTTGATCTCGAATGCTTTGTCATTTTCCGGGGTCTTGAGTTCCGGATTGTGTTTATACGCCCTTTTGTAATATTTTCGGGCCTTTTTGATTTTATCAAGACTGTGGTAAATCAAAGCCAGATCGTAATTGGCGAATAAATGATCTTTTTGCAGTGCTAGGGTTTGCTCCAGGTATTTTATCGCTTTACTTTTTTCTCCCAAATGATCGGCCAACATGATGGCATACTGATAGATAACATCCGGATTTTGAGGATCCAATTTGATGGCTTTTTTGAGGTACTTTGCGGCAGTAGGTCGTTGATCTTCAAAATGGTTATTGATGACCAGGGCCAAGTTCGAATAGACCTTTGGATATTTTTTATCGATGGTCAAGATCTTTTCGTAATAATTTTTAGCGAGCAAGTAATCCTGCTTTTTTTCTGCCAAATTAGCCATTAGCTGATAGGCTTCCACATGATTGGGATCGAGGGTAATGATGTGTTCCAACTCTCGGCTAGCCAAATCGTATTCGTGGCTGGTTTCGATAAGGCAATTGGCGTACAAGAAGCGGAGATTGATATTGTTGGGTTCCTGTTCAATGGTGGTCCGCAATAGATTGAGGGCCCATGTAATCTCCCCCGATTGGATCATTCTCCTAGCGGCATGAATGCTTTCTTCCGTATTGATTTTGTGATAGGGGACGTCCGGTGTTTCACTGACCTCGATTGGAATTCCTGCTTGATCGGACGTACCTGCTTGGGGGAACTCCTCTTCTTCTTCGTCATCATCGTGAAAAAGCGATTCGATAATGGCATAATCTTCCTCCTTGGTAAGTGGAGGTTCAGGGGGAGCTATCAATTGCTTTTCTTCTTCTTCCACTTCTAGCACAATTTGATCCAAATCTGAATTGTAGTTTTCATCAGACAAGTCGCCCATATCTTTACCAGCGAGGCGATCTTGTTGGTATTCCATTAATTTTTCTAAAAGTGGATTTCGGTCGGACAGATTTTGATCATTGGCTTGCTCTGTTTCCACTACGGGCGCTTCAACTTGAATAGGCACAACGGTTGTGGGCTCTACTTTTTCCACCAGTTCCTCTGGGCTCAGTGGTTCCGTTTTGGTAGCAGAGTTGGGGACATAGGGCATCTCATTGGCCAACTCTCCGTTACTGGCTACAACTTCCGATTCTTCTTCGGCTGGAAGATATTGGAAGCGGGCAATTTCCTTTTGATGTTTTTGATGTAAATCAGAGCGACCGATATTTTGGAAAAATAGCTCAAATTCGTTGTGGATGAATTGATCATAAGTCCAAAAATCCGTACCGCGCAATACCCGTAAGAATTCACCAACCTCAGAAGAGACACCTCGTATGATTTTGAGTTGTTGTTCGTAAGCGTCTTGTTCAGATGCATCAACTTCCGCTTTCTCTTTTCGCATGGTCAGGTATCGTTCCTGCCAATAATTCATGTATTGAATTACATTGCTCACTCGGTCAAATAGTGTGGGGACATGCTTGATCGTTCCATCCTCCTCCTGATATTCTCCATCGATAATGATGGATTGGATGTGTCTGCTTTTGGTATTGGCTTGCAGCATAAAAAGCGCCATGTGCATACATCCTGTTGATTTCACAAAGTTGTCGCTGATCAAGAGTAAGACGGGTTGATTGGTATCTTTGACTTGCTCTGGTAGAGCAGGTTCCAAGAAGTGTTCTTCACCTTCGATGAAAGTAAATTGACATGCGGCCAATTGAAGCTTGCTGGCAATTTCTTCGGCAATATGTTTGTTGGCCTTGCAGTAGGCGATGGTGAAATTCATAAATTATTCTTTCAATAGTTGTTGGACAAAACTTTCGAATTCAGTTTTGAAACTTTCATATTTGCTTGTGGCTGGACCGTTAAAACCCGTATGAATTTTTCTAACTTGATCTTTTCGATCAATAAAAATCATGGTGGGATAGGAAAGGATATGATTCAACATGGGAAGGGCTTTGGCCGCCTCTTTTTTGTTATAGTATCCAGCGTGCAACATTTCGTAGGGGATATTAAAATGATCGCGATAAGTTTGGATGGCTTTCTTGGCTTTGCCTGCATCTCGATGTTTTTCAAAAGCCAGTGCAACCACCGCCAGATCAGGATTGTTATTACGTTCCAGATAGTCAATCAGGAAATTGGTTTCATCGCGGCAGTTGGGACACCAGGTGCCAAAAATTTGAATGATTTTAACTTTATCCTGGTAGGCAGGATCGTCGAGCGCAATCACTTTCCCTTCTGGATTTTCAAAAGCAAAACTGATCTTATCATAACCTTCCAACAGATAGGTCAACTCATTGGGATTCTTGAGTTGGACATCTGGATTTTTCTTAGCTTCCCAAGTGGTTCGGTAATGTTTTCCAGATCGAAAAGAACCAATCATGCTTTGATCTTCTAAAATCTTTCCTTCGAATAGGAAGGCATGAGCGCCATCAAAACAAGATAGATACAATTTGTTTTCTTGTATAGTGCCCTCCAAAAAGCGGTAATCTCCCGTCTCGGTGAGGAAAGTTCCCGTGAGGTAATTGCCCTCTTGTTTGAATTCTCCAATAGCGGGATAGGGGGCGTCTTCATTCAAACCAAAGGTAGCTTCCCATTTTCCACTTACGTCCATCACGGGTGTTTTTTTGAGGGTGGTAAAACGATGGGCGTGACCATGTCTGGCAATAAAGGGAATGCTGTAGGGGGCACTACGGTTGGTCACGACAAAGTCTCCGGCCATTACCCGTTCTTCAAAATGACCTCGGATAAAGGCCTCGTAGACGGGCATGTGAATCAAAAAGCTATCCTTGCCGGTTCGAATATCGTGGCCGGTCTGGACATCTTTGAGGCGAATGCGTTCTTTGCCGTTGATGATTTCGATGTAAAACTGGTTGTCATCCTCATAGATGACTTCAAAATTGAATGGTAATTCGCCTTCCGTCACCTCTTCCATTTCGAGATCCATCAATTCTGGTAGCGGCTCCGCTTTTTTATTGTCTATGCTAATTTTGGGTTCAATTTGCAAAACGGCTCTCCATTTTCCTGGAGCCAGGGTAGGAAAGGTGTTATCCATCACCAAGCAAGCCATATTGCTTGAAAGAACTAAACTTATCAAAAGTAATTTTAATACGATTCTCATATAGAAAATTGATGTTAGCGTTGTATGAGTATTCAGTAGGTATGCTGCACCGCTCTTTTTGCCCCTAAAAATGATTGACGTAAAATTAAGCTATTGTCGTTGAATTATTCAATATTTGTTGGGGCTTATGGAAGATTTACCTGCCTTTTTTGTGGCTTTGGGAAAATTCAAGCCCTTTGTCCATAAAAGTAGAGCGATTGATAAGGGGGCATCAAGTCGTATTTTCCCCGCCATCAATCGCTAGATTTTGTTGAGTAGGTTGGATTCGTATCGGAATCCTATTTGCTTTTGTCTCCGATAAAATGATCCTCTTTGTACTTGAAGAGTACATTAAAACTCGTCAGACTTCCATAGATTCGGGTGATGTATTGTTGGAGATTTACCTTTTCTTCGTCGGTGAGTTTGCTACTATTGACGCGCTGTTCCATCACTCTGAGGCGGTCTCGGACCATTACAATTTTGTGGAAAAAAGTTTTGATCGGAATTTCCTTTGATTTCAAACTTGCATCTGCAGGTTGTAAAACCAGGGTACCATCATTCCAGCGATCGCCGAGCTCGACCTCTTCGCTGACACCTGACCAGTTTTTGAGGATTTTCATCAGGGATCGTTCTGCATCTGTGTAGCTGATGGTATTTTCTGCTGGAATGGCCTCGATGATTTCCCAATTGTTGTAGGTACGGCCAACGTTTTTGATGCCATAAGTAAAAAAACAAACTTCATAAGCCGCTGCGTGCAGCCGGATGACTACGCCTTCTCCGTAGGCGGGATGTTTGACTCTGGAACCAATACCCAGAACTTGCGTCACAACTTCCATAGGGGGATAAGTTTAATATTTTGATGACTAATATACGCCTTACTAACGATTAAAATAGGGAAAAGGTTACGGAATAAGTACCAAGCCTAATGGACCGCGCGATAGCTCTCTCCCTCTTCGAGATAGCCGATTTTACCATTGGGCAATTTGAATTTAGTCGGGACGGTATAGACCATATTGTTTTTACCTGGCCGATTGACTTCGAAATGAAGATGAGGGCCACTTGACCAACCGGTGTTGCCACTCCATCCGATGTGCTCACCCGCTTTGATTTTTTGACCTACCTTGACCTTACTGCCTCGATATTTGAGATGAATGTAACGTCCAAAGGTACCGTCTTGGTGATAAAGGGTGATGAAGTTGGCTTGGCCTTTACATTTTTGCTGTGCACAGCCCGACTTGGAATCGGCTTTCACGTGTACGACCACGCCGTCTCTAGCTGCTAGTACTTTGGAGTTTTCGGGGAGGTTGAAATCTAGGCAATTCATGTTGTGATGGGAGAACTTTCCATTGTATCCTTGGCCCACTAGGGTTGACTTTCCGGTTTCGTAGGGAAGTCGATAAATATGCTTATCGTCATGCTGGGCATTTACGCCATCTCCCATGTAGTAGGTTGAACTGTAGCGATACTCATAGGAGTTGCCTTTCGGATTTTTGACATCCATGACTTTTAGAATCAAATATTTTTCTGCTCTTGCTGGAATGACCGCATGATAGGGGAGCGCCTTATCTGCTTTCATATTTTTTAAAACTGGAAAATCAATAATGGTGGTAAGTGGGCAATAGGCCATGTTTTGTGCGTAGATACCGATACTACCATCGGGCATTTGCATTTCTTTGATTTGCAAGAGATTGAGATTCTGAGCATTGACGGAAAGTCCAAGGGTCAAGCAGAAGAGAAAAAAATAATTTTTTAGGCACATGGTGTTGGGTTTTATCCTATATCATAACGTTGGTCAGAATTGTTCAGGTATATTTAAGCTACTAAAATTTGGCCAAAGCTAGCAGTACCTTTTGGGATGATACCATCCCTAATCCTCCAACTCGGCAACACTTTTAGACTTTCATAGGTTTTGGACAATGTCTAGTGGGGCTATTTGAAATGGTCTTTTCCAGTTGATTTATTCAAGGGTCAGCGGCCATCGCCTTCTTTTTTCTTCTTTTTCTTTTTAAATGGATTCCATTTGTCCACCTTGTCTTTGAGCTTATCAACTTCGTCCTTTGCCTTCTCGCCTACGGCCTCCTCAACTTTTTTGCTTACTTCCTCTTCCACCTTATCCGTAACCTTTTCTTTGGCTTCTTCCACCTTTTTATCGACCTCTTCTTCCACCTTAGTTTTTGCCTCTTCTACCTGCTTATTGACTGCTGCTTCTACTTTGCTTTTTTCTTCGTCCAACTTTTTCTTGGCTTCATCGACGGCTTTGTTTTTGAGCCCGTCCACCATGTCTCCGGCAGCAGCTCCCGTGGATTGGCCATCAGAACCCGTTGGGGTGATTTTAATTTTAGGAGCAGTCGCAGAACCCAATAAATTGATTCTGACATTGATAAACTCCCCAGCATCGATATTAACGCCATATTTAGCAGCTTCTTGGCTCAGTAAATTTAACCCTTTGTTGGCCGCCGCACCAACGGCATTCTTCTCTAGTAACTTTCTGGGAATTTTGGTCAAAATTTTATAATCCATTTCTTGATTCAAACCGTGTTTCCCGCTGATCTTCATGGCAATGTCATCTAGCTTGTAATCAAACTCTTTGATGACAACCGTTCCGTCTTTCAGCTCAAACCAATTTTTGGTATCCTTGATTTTTAGGTTCTTTAAATTGTTGATTTGCAAGAGATCTCCTAATTTTTCTAATGGCGTAAAAGATTTGATGGCGCCGTTGAGAGTATGGAAAAAACCGTCGGCCGTCAAGGTGTTGAGATCGGGCATCATGTCCTTTCCAAGTTCTCCTTTCATTTTGAGTGTGGTATTAAACTTTCCTTGAATGAACTGGCCAATGGGAGCAAGTGCTTGAAAAGAATTGAGCTTGTCAAAGGCTTTTTGGAATTGAAAGGATTGGACTTTGGTGTCTAGATCGAATTGGGGTTTTTCCGGATTTTTGGTGTCGTAAGCACCATTGATTAGTAGATTGCCGCCTAGCGTACTCGCATTGCAGTTTTTAAAAGCAAGTGCTTGTTGATCGACCTCTATCTTGCCACTGACGTTCTTCAAATCGATATTGGTGTAGCGGACTTTGTCCAATTTGGCGTTGAGATCCACTTTTACTCTTTCGGGAATCACCAGTGGTTCGAGGGGGACTTCTTCCTTGCTGGTGGTGGGTTTGGCCTGCGCTGCTCCTGGCTCTTCCACCATAAATTGGTTGAGATCCATGTATTTAGAGTTCAGGTTCAATTGTCCCGTAAGCACTTCATTTTTATACAAATAGTCAAAAACATTTTCAATCTTCCCTTTTCCTTTGACATCACTGTCTCCAATCATCATACTAAAATAGGTGATGTCGACTTTACTGGGACTGGCTTTAGCGGTTGCTGCCATATCCGTAAATTGATAAATATCGTAATCCAATTTATCAATGCGGCCGTCCAGGTCAAAAATAAAGCGGTCAAAAACAGCTGTTTCCTCGCCAGTCGTTGCGACGGGGGCAGCGCTGGCTGCGGGGGGGGCTTCAACCAGCCATTCATCGGCATTAAAATAGTTGGAGCGCATGGTGATTTGACCAGTCATGGTTTTTTCTGGAGAAAAGTAAGCCAGGATATTGTCGATGGTTCCTTTGGCTTTGACATCACTTTTACCAAGAAGGCCTTCGAAATTGCTGAGTTGAACGTTTTTGGGGTTAAAGCTCATTTCCATTTCCCGAATTTTTACGGCGGGCAGGCCTTCCGTAACGTAGTTCATGTTGGTGATGCGCAAATCCCCGCTCATATCCACCTTTTCGTATTCTTGTCGATCGATAAAAGAAAGTTTGGTTTTGGTGGTCAAATTGGCATTGATGCTTCCGTTAAGGGTTTGGATTCCATCCATTGGAAAGGCTTTCGCCAATTCATCCAATTGGATTACCCCATTCATTTTGGCATCGATATCGGGATCGGACATAGGCGTTTTCAAAGCAAAAACGGCTTCAAAAGGATTATTGCCCAATTTCATGGTAAAACGCGGGATATTTACGGTGATTTGATCAAAATCACTGCTTGGGCTATTGATTTTGACTTGAGTGTTGATGTTTTGAATGCCCATGGGCAAATCTGGGTACTTGAAATCACCATTTTTGACATCCAGGTTAACCTTAAATGCGGGCATTTTATTACCGATTGCATTGTAAGTTCCTTTGATGAATCCATTAAAAGCCAATTGTCCATTTGCCTTTACACTGGCAAAATCCTTGGTGTAGGCGTTGGGGATCATCGACAAAAAGTGCTTGAATTCATTGCCTGGGGCCTGGAATTTGAGGTCCATGGTCATATCGCTATTGTCGGCAATTTCGATGAAGCCATCGGCCTTGAGCTTGAGGGCATTGAGTAGCAATTCATTGTCTTTCAAAGAAAAGCGCATTTTATTCATGTCTACGTTTAGGGTCACATCCAAATCTCCCTGCGCTTTGTTGACGTATTTGATGCCTCCCGTCTTGGCGGTGATGCTGGACACCTGTGTTTTGGTATAAATGTCGTAAATGTCTTGGGTAAAGTTCCCTTTGCCTTCGTGATTTAGATCCAGCAATTCCAGGAAGAGATCACCCGCTAGATCTTCATACACCAGAGTAGCATCTTTG
>JBCCSR010000150.1:0-8614 GCA_039199865.1 Bacteroidota bacterium | reverse complement strand
CAAAGGCTACATGTTCATAGGGGCATCATGCGCAGTCGTGATCAGTGGGAACGCATTCCAATCAAATAACTCAACGAATACTTTAGCTAGATACAACCTGTTAAAATTCAGTGACTTACGATTAATCAAAATTCAAAATACGCAATTGATTATAAGAGAATAGATTTAAATTGAATTCGGAATATACAATAGACCAAGTCTATTATATATTCATTATTTAGATTCTAATTGTAAGTATGCAATAAATCACTTATCTTGAATCTAGCAGATCAATTAAATTTGTAAAATTTAAAATTATAGATCATTGGATAACAGCGAATTATTAAAAAGAATTACAATCGACCCTAATATTTGTTATGGGAAACCGTGTATTAGAGGATTAAGATATCCAGTACAAAATATTTTAGAATTATTAGCTTCGGGAATGTCTAATAATGAGATCTTAGAAGATTATGAAGACTTAGAAGAAGCAGATCTATTCGCAAGTTTAATATTTGCAGCTGAACTTTCTAAAGTTAAAAATATTAGTAGATTGGTTGCATGAAGTTTATAGTTGACGCTCAATTACCAAGAAAATTAGCAACCTATCTTAACGAAAAAGGATATGATTGTATCCATACTTTAGACCTACCTAAGAAAAATGCTACTCCAGATCAAGAAATCAATGAATTATCAATAAAGGAGAGTAGAATAGTTATTTCGAAAGGCTATGATTTTTATAATCGGTACTTTACTAAATTGGAACCATATAAACTGCTACAAATTTCAACTGGAAATTTAAGCACGAAAAATCTCATTGATTTATTTGACAAGAATCTGGAGAGAATTGTTGAGGAAATTTCTCATAATTTCGTAGTTGAAATAACAAAAAACTCACTGATTACAATATTTTAAGGCTAAAAAAAGGCATGTGCCTAACAATGTAGCATTGTTCATGTCTGCTATACGCAGCCACGCCGTTGCTACTGGACCGTTCACAAAAGCAGTCAAAAGGACGGGGAGATGCTCAGCGTCAATGTCAATGACTGGCCACGGCTATTTGTTGACCCGGAAAAGGCAAATTAAGGGGGGAAGGTGGGGGCTTTTCAGAAAAAAGTACTATGTTTGCTGCCGAATTGTATTCCTAATTTTTTTAATATTTCAAAATTTAAGGAAATGAAAAAATTACTACTATTTTGCACGCTTGCTTTCTTTGTTTCTTCCTGTTATACCGTTAAATATAACGTCGGAAATGGTCCACAATCTGGGGTAGAAACATCTGCCAAAAATCACTTCTTAATTGGAGGATTGGCACCCATTGGAGATCAAAAGTCGCCAATAGAATTGGCTGGTGATGCAACGGATTATGAAGTAGAAATTACGCACTCTTTCATAGATGGCTTGCTGAGTGCCATTACCCTCGGTATTTATACCCCAACGACAACAATCGTTAGGAAGTAAGTCCTACAATGAAAGTTGCAAAGATACTTTTATGGATGGTTTTACTGGGACTGATTGCTACCCAACTCATGGCTTTGATACAAAAAGTCGGAAATTCTGATATTTTTAGTTATGGCTTTATTGTTGGCAAATTATTGCTCATTGGTCTTCTTATCATCATTGGTAAAATCGCAACGAACGCGATTGACCGAAAGACCAACTGATCATCCGTAGCAAACAATGGCCTGAAATCAAGTCAGTTTTGTATGTTGTAGCCAAATGGCTCGACCTATCCGTTCTCATTTAACCAACAAATCCGGAAAATGCTTCTAAATTTTTAGAAGCATTTTTTATTTTCCTCCTTCCTCTAGTCAGCTGCAATACTCCTGGCATCGCAATCGAATTATTACCCACAAAAAAAATACGAAGTAAGGACTTCGCTGGGAACCATTCCTGGCCCCTGTTGGTTACTCCCTTGGAAAAACATGGATTATGAGACTTGTTATTATTTGCTCACCTTTCAAAATGGTTTTTTGCCCATTGCTTTTTATTCCTGCAAAGCAGGAGTAAACGCTGCATAGGTTGATTCATTTTCTCCATCACCTATACTTCTGCATTTCATTTCTCCAAGTTTGCTTATTCATTATTGATCGATAGATCAGCTGTCATGGCTTGCGCCAAAGTCGCTTGAGCAGTGGTCTTATCGCTTGATGCCTTCTGTCCTTATGCAGCTGGTCAGGCCTTTTCATTGTGTATTTAAAAATAAAAATCATGAGACGCGATCGATTGCGTTATTTAAGAAATATTGGAATTGCTGCTCACATTGATGCCGGCAAAACTACTTTGACAGAACGTATTCTTTACTTGACGGGAAAATCTCACAGATTGGGTGAAACACATTTGGGCAATAGCCAAATGGATACGTCCAAACAGGAAATTGAGAAAGGCATCACCATTAGTTCTGCGGCGACGCATACGGAATGGACCCTTCGAGAACAACCCTTTCATCTGAACATCATCGATACTCCGGGACACGTAGATTTTATGATTGAAGTTGAACGTTCCCTACGGGTACTCGATGGGATGGTCGCTTTGTTTGATGCCGTGGCTGGGGTCGAATCTCAAACCGAAACCGTTTGGCAACAGGCGGCTAGGTACGATGTTCCCGTGATTGCCATGGTCAACAAGATGGATCGAATTGGGGCAGATTATTTTATGGTGATTGAACAAATGCGGGAACGTCTGGGGGCCAATGCATTGCCTTTACAAATTCCCATTGGAGTGGAAGGAGCCTTTAAGGGACTGGTCGATTTGATCGAACAAAAAGCCATCTTTTGGGATGAAGAGGGGCGCGTACTCGAACAAAATCAGATTCCTGCGGCCTTGTTGACTGAAGTGCGACGACACCGGGAAACGTTGTTGGAGACCATTGTCATCTCGGATGATCGTTTGCTACAACAGTATTTGGAAGATGCGGATCGCTTTACTCCGGAGCAATTGCGTCTGACTTTGCGTAAAGCGGTGCTGGATCGAACCATTGTTCCTGTACTGATGGGAGCGGCCTATAAAAACAAAGGGGTTCAACCTTTACTGGATGCCATCTGTGATTATCTGCCTGCCCCCACTGATCGTGGAACGGTGAAGGGATTGGATTTGGATACTGAGGCATCGGTGAGCAGAGCAGTTGATGTGAATGCCCCCTTTGCGGCGTTGGCCTTCAAAATCGCCTTGGATGAACAAAACAGGCAGCTTTGTTTCTTCCGAGTGTATTCCGGACAACTCTCGGTTGGAGATAAGGTTTTAAATCCGAGAACGGGTAGGCAGGAACGCATTGGTCGTTTGTACCAAATGCATGCCAATAAGCGCCAGGAAATCAAGCAGGTTCTAGCGGGGGATATCGCTGCTACCAGTGGTTTGAAGTCGGTTCAAACGGGAGATACCCTGGCCGCGATCGCTGCGCCTTTGATCCTGGAAAGTTTGTTTGTACCTCCTCCGGTGATCAGTATGGCTATTGAGGCAAAAGCCAGTGATCAATTGGACAAGCTGGGGATGGCTTTGCACAAGCTGCAATTAGAAGATCCTAGCTTTAAGGTAAAATCAGACTTGGTGACCGGCCAAGCCGTAATGTTTGGAATGGGAGAATTGCATTTAGAAATCATTACCGAAAAGCTCAAAGCAGATTTTGGAATTGACGTAAATGTCGGTTCGCCCAAAGTGGCCTATCAAGAACGATTGTCGAAAACCGTTCGGAAAAGGCATCGCTTTAGCAAACAAACTGGTGGCAATGGGCAGTATGCCGAAATTGAAGTGTTGGTAGGACCAGCTGATGCGGATTATTTGCAAAGCCATGCTTTTCTCAAAGAAGGCAAACGCTTGCAATTCGTGAATCAGGTTTTTGGGGGAAGCATCTCGAAGGAATACCTTCCCGGTGTGATTGCGGGATTTGAAAAGGTTTTGGATCATGGTCCCTTGGCGGCTTATCCGATTCAAAGTCTCAAAGTAGAACTATTGGATGGAGCGATGCATTCCAATGACTCTAGTCCTCTGGCCTTTGAAATTTGTGCCATAGAAACTTTTCGGCTGATTGTAGAGCAGATGGAACCACAACTGTTGGAGCCCATTGTTGAGGTGGTGGTGAAAACACCAGCGGAATATCTGGGAAATATTCTGAGTGGATTGAATCGTCGTCGCGGAATGATTGTCTCGCAAAATCATTTGCACGTCCAAATGGAGCTTGTAGCAAATGTTCCACTCGTGGAAATGTTTGGTTACATCAATCATTTGCGGACGGTAAGTGCGGGTCGGGCCAATTACTCGATGACCTTCAAACACTACGCTCCAATTCCTACGCGTCAAGCGACTCAGATGGTCGATGATTTTAGACAAGTCTCTTAACCTACCGGGCAGCCCTTCTGCGGAGGGGCTGCCTTAATTGAAATGTTGGGCTTCGTTTGACAGCGGCAATGGCAGTAGATTTAGAGATTGAGGAGGGAAAGGGATGATCGATGAGAAAAAACCTAAAGTTTGGGCATCATTTTCCCCTACCTTTGGCGAGGAATTTTTATTTTGCTTTGCATCATCACCCATTTGTTGTTAGCATCATCACCGTGATCCATCCACAAAAATGAATTTATGTTCAAGTACAAACTGCTTTCATTCCTTTTTATTCACTTGTTTTTTACCCCTATGTACAGTCAAGATCAAGCCATCAAAATAGGCGTAGTTGGATTGACCCACACCCATGTTCATTGGATATTCGGTAGCCATGCAAAAGCAGAGGGTGTTTTCGATATCGTTGGCATTGTCGAACCCAACAAGGCCTTGGCCAAGCGATACGCCGAGCAGTATCAATTTTCGATGGACCTCGTTTATAATACTCTCCATGAATTGATCGAAAACCAAGCCCCAGATGCGGTTACCGCTTTTGGAACCATCTACGATCATCTGGGCATTGTTGAAGTTTGTGCGCCGCGGGGCATCCATGTCATGGTGGAAAAGCCGTTAGCAGTCAGTTTGGATCATGCTAAAAAAATGAAACAACTTGCCGATCAACATGGAATTCATTTGCTCACCAATTATGAAACCACTTGGTATCCAACCAATCATAAAGCCTTTGAACTCATTCAGCAAGATTCAGTCATTGGCGCCCTCAGAAAAGTCATTGTCCGAGATGGGCACAAAGGACCGAAAAAGATAGGTGTCGATGCTGAATTTTTGGAGTGGTTGACGGATCCGGTGCTCAATGGGGGTGGTGCGATTACGGATTTTGGTTGCTACGGCGCCAATCTGTTGACTTGGATCATGGATGGTCAAAAACCCAATACGGTCACCGCTATTACCGTACAGCAACAAGCCGAAAATAATCCTCAAGTAGATGACGAAGCCATCATCATTTTGACTTACGATACCTTAGTTGCCATTATTCAGGCATCGTGGAATTGGCCAATTGGTAGAAAAGATATGGAGATTTATGGCTTGAAAGGAGCGATTTACTCGGAGAATCGACACGATTTGAGCATACGAATCGCCAGTGGTTATGATGATTACGAAGAGGAAAAAATGAACTTGCCAGAGCGAAAAGCCCCTTTTCATGATCCATTCGCCTACTTTGCGGCCCTCATCAACGGGAAGGTCAAGGCTACACCTCATGATTTGTCTTCCTTGGAAAACAATATGATTGTGATGGAAATTCTAGATGCTGCCATGGAGAGTGCCAAGGGTCAACAGACCGTTGAATTGAGGCAGTAAAGATCGGCAACGACGCGAGTGTTGGATGGATTGACTAATAATGCTGCCAGCTCTTGGCAATCCTGTTTATTTTCTCATCCGGTTCAGGTAATACTGATTGTATTGAAGTCCTTCGTAAGCTCTATCGATCCAAATGCTAATTTTTCTATCAGATTCTTTCAGTTTTTCGTAAACTGCAATGGCTCTTCTGTACAATTTACTGGACTCCTCTAGCTCGGGTCGTCTGACTTTTCCCAGAGATCTTTTTCGAGCTCGATTGAAGAGATGATGTCCCAGATTGGTTAGGTTATCATTGGTACGATAAAATCGATCTGCACTTTCGAAGGTCAAGGTAATTCTTTCGTCTTCGCTTAGCTTGGTAAAATGGGCAATGCTATCGCGATAGTTGTAATAGCCAGCAAATAAGGCCGCCTCACTAGAATCTTTGGGATGAATAAAATCATCCATTGGTAAAATGGATTCTCGCAGTTGCCAACGCGGATCTATGGGGAGATGGGAATCGAGAAAATCATCTTCACGGGTCAGCATTTCACTTAGGGACATTACTTTTAGATAGTCGAGTCGGTCTCCATCCATTTCTACTTTTCCACTTCCCCAGGCCGTATCAACAAAGTAATACAAGCCATCGATTTGGACGACATTCCAGGCGTGATTGGCTTTAGTGAAAACGACATCAATATCGAAATTGTACCCTTTTGCATAACCAGATACGATAAAACATTCTATGCCAGCCAACTTACACATCTCGTGGAATAGCGCCGCGTAAGTGCGGTGAACGCCTCTTTTACGTGCAAAGGCTTCCCGATAATTTTTGATAGATCTTCCCGATTTATAAGCCTCAACATCGTATGCTATATTTTCGGCAATCCAGTAGCAGATGACCTCCGCTTTTTCAAATTCATTGCTGCTGGCTTCAATCAAATATTCGGTCAGCTCTTCTATGCTGTTGGTTAGGCTATCCGGTACATTTTTCGCGTGATTTAACAATTTGAGGTTGACGGATTTCAGGCCATAAGCTTGCGGACCCAGAATACAGCATAATGCGATGAATAGAATTTTTAGACTAGTTTTCATTCTCGATATAAATGTTTAGGTAAGTTGTTGAAATTTCCTTGCCAATATTTTTACTGCGCTTGAAAATTGGAGACCAACTCAATAATTTGGCTTCAAAAGGGGAACAATAATTCTTGTCAGTTAGGTTCCACTAGAACGAACAATTCTGCTCACCATTCAAATGAGGGGAAAGGACCAGGGTAATTTCGGTGATTGTCCTCTTTTTGATAGGGAAACACAGGCATTGTTGTACGTCATTTTTTGCCTTTCAATTCTCAAATCCCACAAACGGATGAAAGGCGTTTCCGTCAAAGGTAAATGCCGTTCCATTGGCCAAAACAAAGTACAGACTTCCATTCTTGGCACAATAAATATCCCAAATCAATGCTTCAACATCCTCCTTTTGATAAATATGGGAGTACTGGTACAACTGCTTTCCATCATATTTCCAAGCACCAGAATCCCTATCTCCAAACCATATGCTCCCCTCCCGATCTTCTTCAATGGTAAAAACGGATTGTAGCCCAATATTTTTAGCAAATTCCTTTTGATTGGTATTCGCTTCAAACGCATCCATTGGAATCAATTTCCCTTGTACTTTGGAGAAGTGAATCAAGGAGTCCTCTTGTTTGAGGAGTACACCAATTCCATTATTTCCGATCCAAAGGTTGTCCTTCGAATCCAAGAGCATGCTCCGAATGTGTAGAAACTCCTCATCGGATGTAAAACGGAACGATTCATCATTTATTTTATCAAATGTTTGGCCATCTAGGCCAATGGCTCCTTGCATTAAGGTGCCAAACCAGACTTGATCGTTGACTACACTGGTAATGCTGGACACGAAAAAGTGATCATACTTTAGCGTCAAATTCAATGTGGAGTCTTCAAAGGAAATGAATGACAAATCGTTTCCATCATATCTATAGATGCCTATTTTATTTTGATCTCTAAACCATAAATCACTTTCCGCTAATTGAATGGGATGTTCTTTGATATTAAGGGTAGGAATGTACTTTTTGTCAAAGTTTATAAATTGCCTTCCATCAAATTGCGTTATCTTTTTGCTACTTTCCACCCAAATATTTCCGTTCTCATCCTCCTGAATATTGGGAACTGAATTGCTGGGCAAACCATCATCAGTAGTAAAATAGGTATATACTTTATCCTTGTATCTACAAAGGCCATTTTCTTTACTTCCGATCCAAAAACTCCCTTTGCTATCTTCAAAGATAGAATACATTTGATTGGTAAAATGAAATCTTGAATCGCTTGTACCAATCGTGGCTTGTGGCTCTACTTTTGATCTGCTGCCAATATTTTTAGCATTTTCCTGACAGGAAAAAGAGCCCAAGGACAAGAATAATATCCAATGAATCAGAATTGATTTTTTCAAATTTCGTTGCGATGTAAATTTCATGTTACAATAATGAATGATCCAGTTTGGATGATGCCAACCTTTTCGTTGGCTTGATTTATTGTTCGAAATTTGTGAGTATTTTCCTGAAGTCTTTTCTATCTCTGATGTTATCTAATTCAGGGAAGAACCTAGCATCCTCCCTGGTGGATCGATCCAAAGAAAAAGCTTTTCCTAAATGAGTCAGGCAGTTGTCGATTTGGCCTAAAAGATTGTAACTTAGTCCTATTTGATAATGACTCCATCCACTTTCTTGAATCTCATTTACTTTTTCAAATATTTCAATTGCTTCGAGGTATTCTTTTTTGACACTCTTGAGATAGATCCCATATCGAAACCAAATATTTAAAGGGTCGTCCTTAAACAATCTCTCCATTTCTTGAACATATTTGAGGACTTCTTCTTTAGGTTTAATTTCCTGTATGGCAACTAACTTTAAATCATAATATGCTCTTTGAGATGGATCTCTCAAAATGCAGT
>JBCCSR010000149.1:0-8614 GCA_039199865.1 Bacteroidota bacterium | reverse complement strand
GGAAAATCATCACCGTAGACAAAATGCCACCGACGACTCCGGCGAAAGTGGATAAGATCATTTTCATCTTAGACTCTGCCTTTTCGGGTTCCCGTGCGTGTTCTAGTATTTTAATGGGTTCGTAAGTATCCTTGAAATTGAGGCTCTCCTTTTGGAATTTGGCTTGTACCAATTCGTAATCTTTCTGAGCAATTTCGATATCGGATTCCAGGTTTTTGATCACTGCATCATCGGATACCAGACTGGTTTGCTCGACCTCCAATTGATCTAAGTCGGATTGGATGGTTTTGATTCTTTCTAGTGCATCATTTAAGCCCAGCTGAGCTTTCACTTTTTGGTCAAACAAACTCCCCTCCGTTCTTTCTGTTGCGGGCGTTTTGTCTCGGGCACCATAAAGCTCTGCTTCTTTTTCAATTCTTTCATCCAGGTTTTTCTTCGTCAGATCATACAATCGTTTGTATTCTTTGTCGGTGTATCCCGAATTGACCCAGCGCGTGTTGTATTCTGCCAACAGTTTTTTCATATTGGCAATCGCTTGGTTATTGGTGATTTCGGCATTTTTGAGGCCATCCAGTTTTTGTTGACTCTGTTTGATGAGAATATCCAGATCTCGGATGCTCTGCCTTAGGGCGGGGATTTTACTTTTTTCCTTTTCCAAATCACTGAGCAAATCATTTCTCCGACCAATGATGCCTTGTGCTTCCTCACCTGCATCGTACAATCGTTTGCTACTTCTAAATTGGTTTAAGCGATTGTTGAGTTGATCCAGTTTGTTTCTTTTTTCTTCTACTTCGCCACGATAAAAATCTACCGAGACCAATCCCTCTTTCTCTTTGAGATTTCGGTGTATTCTGAGAAAATCTTTACAAAAAGTATTGACGGCATAAGCACACAGTTTTGGATCCTCTGATTCAAACTCAAACTTGAGGTTATCGGTATCTCCACTGCGTTCGACGTTGAGGTTGTATTTCAACAGTGATTCGTGATCGTATTTAAGTGCTTTGGCCAAATCGCTAAACACAATTTCATCTTCAGGCTCGTCAAAACTGTACTCCAAATTTTGCAGCTTGTAGTTGAGCTGCCCCAGCAAGGCCTCGATCTGTTCGGGAGAATGCGTAATGTCTACATCTTCCATATCTTGCAGGCGGCGGAAGGGAGGATCTGCATCCAAACTATCTCTATACAAATCATGTAAAAGTAAGCGGTAAGTTAGAAAGTTGAGGTTACGACGAGAAGTGATGGATTCGATGAGGTTTTCAAAACCCATTTTGACGTAAAATTCCATGATCCACGGGCTTTCTTTTCTCATATCTACCCCTCTTTGTCCGACGATGCTGGTGGTAATCACCCCTGACGCTTTGTAAGTGTCCGTTTTTCGATCCACAAAATAGTAGGTAGTAGCTGCTGCGACGAACATCACGGAAAGAATTAGCCATTTCCTTCTCCAGAGTATGTTTATAAAGTATTGTAAGTCCATATGCGAATGATGTGATCGTTTCGTGTTTGTTTACGACTCGTTCAAAGTTTTAGAGAATGCTAGAGTTAATGGAATGAGGAGGACTTTAACTATCCGACAAGTGTAGATGCAAAGAGGGGGAATCCATTAAATTGGGGGGAATTTCGTTCCCTTTTCCAGTCATTTGGCTCAGCAATGGTTTTCTTGATTCTCTTTGTTTTCTGTCACTGCCGTATTGGCTTAAAGCCAATTAAAGGATACCATCTTTTCTCTTCTGAATTTTATAGAACAAAATCCGCTACAATTTTATGACAATTAAGGCATAAAAACAAGTAAAAGCACTACGAATTTGCACATATGTAAAATTTGCGTAAAAGACTCTATATCAGTCATATATTTCAAATTTTACAAGTATTTTGCGTCCAGAACAGAGGAAATACATTTATTCCTTTCAACATATCCACTAATCTAAGCGGGTATCTTCTACGCTTGTTTTTTGGGCTAAGTGATTAGGCTTGTTTGAAAATAAGAAAGGCGCCTATGAAATTTGTTTTTTTCACTGACGAGACTCATTTTTAAAGCAAGTTTATTTATTAGTTATTTGTTTAATATCAATTATCAGACCAGAATAGAATGAATCATCGAATTTTAGAACATTCATTTCTTGGTGAGCTTCCCAAGAAGGGGGCAGATTGCCTAGTTATTGGGGCGGGAATTGCCGGTTTGATCATGGGATATCATCTTAAAAAGGTCGGTATTCCCTTTCAAATTGTTGAGCGTTCCCAACGGGCTGGAGGATTGCTGGACAGCCATGTCAACTCATTTGGTCTGGCAGAACAGGCGGCCAATGGCTTCCTTTGGTGTCCAGAAATCGCTGAAGTTTGTGAGGATTTAGGGCTCGAAATTGTAGGTCCTGAACCCTCTGCCAAGGCGCGTTACTTGGTAAGAAATCGAAAACTACGAAAATTTCCATTGGGAGTTGTCGAAACCTTGGCCTTCGTTGGCAGGCTACTCCTACCTCACCGTCAAAATATCGATACCATTGAAGATTTTGGCCACCTTTACTTTGGGAAAACCTTCACCAATCAAGTTCTGGAGCCCGCTTTTGCTGGAATTTATGGAGCATCCATTCAAAAGTTGAGTTTTTCTGGCGCACTCAGTCCACTGGCAAGAATCATGAATTTGAGCAATCATTTGCCCTTGGCATTGCTTAAAAATCGCATGCAAAAGAAAAAAGAAAGTACTCCTACTACTAAAAGAACCAGAGGAACCCATAGTTTTAAAAATGGAATAGGCAGTTTGACAAGCGCATTAGCTGATTTTTTGAAAGAGCACATTGAATATGGAGTGGATGGTTTGGTACACAAAAACAGCGACCAGCATTTGCTCATTTGTACTCCTGCCAACGTGGCTCGTTCTTTCTTTGATGGAGCATTGAATGACCTCTTGAACCAGGTGGAGTATACTCCAATTATTACCACTACTTTGGTTTTGAACAAGGCGGATCTCGCTCAATTTAAGGAAGGCTTTGGTTGCCTTATTCCACGCTCTGAAGGTTTGCAAATTCTTGGTGTCCTATTCAATTCTTGTATTTTTTCCAATCGGGTGCAGTCAGAAGAATGGCTAAGCGTAACCTGTATCATGAGAGACGACGATCCCAACTTGCGTTATTTAAAAATGTTGGATGTCGACATTAAAAATCTAATTGTCAAAGAATTGGATAGTTTGTTTGGATTAAAAAAGCAACCGCTAGATTACCGAGTGTATCGCTGGCAAAGGGGCATTCCGTTGTACAGCCCAGAAATGTACAATCAACTTTTTCAAATCGATGCATTGCTCAAAGAACAATACCCCAATCGGTCCTTATTTGGCAATTATACGGGTGAAATTGCCATTAGAGGAATGTTTCAATCAGCGGCAAAACTCCATTTTAATTCCTGAGGAAAACGAGTACTAGGCGATCTACTCCCCACGAAAATCCAATAATTCTACTTTGACCTTTACGGGTTGATGGTCCGAAAACTGAAACCCGAGATCTACTCCTTTAATTTCCAGCGCTTTCACGTTTGGTGAAATGAGAAAGAAATCGATTAAGCTGACAAAAGTTCGATTGGGCCGATACACCTCACGGGTACTGCGAATGGTGGGAACCGTTGGATCATAAATCCACAACCAATCCTCCGGTAAAAAATCGACTGGAATATTGTAACTGGTATTTCCTGTTCCCTGAGTGGGACGAAAAGTGTTGGGGCGAAAGTTGGGGGGACATTGGTTCCAATCCCCGCCAATAACCAGATAGTGCCCTTCCTCATAGGCCTTCAACCATTGTTCTCGTAGATAGGCCATTTGCTGTTTTTTAATCGAGCCATCCTTATCATAAGCGGAATTGTGGATATTGTAGACAATTAATTCTTTACCATTGAGCAAAGGATAACGATGTTGTGCCGCACAACGATCCAACAGATAAAGTTTGTTGGGCCAGGAAAATTCCCCGGGAAGTTGATAGCGGATGGATTGTCTGGGTTGAAATTTGGAAAAAGTACTGAGTCCACTCCAGGTCGTCCCGTAGGCATTCCAGGGCTCCAGAATGGGGGTGGGAACGAAAACAACTTTGTAATTGGTGGCGCGAATTGCCGCGTAATTGGGTAAAAGTTTACTTAGCTCTTGGTGTTGATTGATGAAATAGCTCCTTTTGGATTGATAATCCGTTTCTTGGAGAAGGAAGATATCTACCGGATTTTGCTGAATTGTCGATTGAATCCCTTTCACGTTTTTCTCGACCACTGGCTTTGCGGGCCGAACCATTTTCCCTCCGGAAAGCAAAATACTACCATCGGAATAGAAGAAATCAGACTCGGCTCCCAAGCCGCCGTAGCCCAGATTCCAAGTCATCAGCGTGAGGATGCTGTCTTCAATGGTGGCTTGACTCGCCGTTCGATCGGGGTCGATACTGATGATCTCTTCGGGTTGATAATCGTACAGACTGGCGTAGCCAATTTGCACAATGACGTAGAAAAGAAAGGCCAAGAAAAAAGAGGCAAGCGTTTTTGCAATACGTTTGATCATGTTGATGTAAGTTTTAAAATCCCAATAAATCTTGCATTCCAAAAACGCCTTTTTTCCCTACCAACCATTCTGCTGCCGCAATTGCTCCCTTGGCAAATCCTATCCTGGAGTGGGCTACGTGTTCGATGGTGATGCTATCAATTTCGGATTGCCATTGAATCTTATGGGTACCCGGTACTTGATCGATTCTTTTGGAAAGAATGGCCAGCTCTTCCGCTTGCTCCGTTGCTTCATTGACCCACCTTTCTTTTTGAGCGACGTTTTGTAGAATGTCTTGAGCTAAGCTAATCGCCGTACCGCTAGGAGCATCCAATTTTTGGGTATGGTGTATTTCTTCCATCTGAACTTCATAGTCGCTTTGCTGATTCATCATCTGGGCCAGTTGGGCATTGATTCTAGAAAAAAGGTAGACCCCAATGCTGAAATTGGAGGCGTAAAAAAAAGCCCCCTCTTTTTTCCGACAAGTTTGGTGGATCTCCTCCATTTTATCGGTCCAACCAGTCGTTCCACTCACCACGGGCACTCCATGCTCAAAGCAAGCTAGTATATTGTTAACGGCGGCCTCTGGTCGACTAAACTCAATCGCTACATCAACCCGATTTTCTTTTAACTGAGACAAATGGTCTAGATGATCTCGATCGATTCTCAAAACAATTTCGTGGTTTTGCCCTAAGGCAAGGCCTTCAATGGTTTTTCCCATTTTCCCGTAGCCAATTAATGCAATTTTCATATCCGATAGGTGACTTTTATCTAACAATTCGTCTCAAAGATAAACAAAGCTAGAAAAGACATTCAATTAGGGTCGACTAATCCGATTGGTTTACCTAAATAAACACAATCAACTACTTGTACTACTTTTTACAATGGCCTTCACTTCCCGTGAAGGCTTTTTTCTCTTGATGGCCTTGAAGAAAACTTACAAAAAATTATCCTTGACTTAACATTGGAGGTTTTACAAGCCTAGAATAAATTCTAAATTCGCGGATGCGAAAAATAGTTGTGGAATTTATTGGGACTTTTTTCTTGATGTTGAGTATTGGTTTAGCCATCCAACAGGGATATGCGGAGTGGACGCCCATCATAGTTGGCGCAACGCTTACCGCCCTAATTTATGCAGGTGGACCAATCTCTGGAGCCCATTACAATCCAATCATTAGTGTGGCATTTTGGTTGAGAGGTGACTTTCTTTTGAAGCGTGTATTCCCTTATGCTTTGTGTCAAGTAGCTGCTGCGGTAGTGGCTAGTTTTGTGGTCATAAATTGGTTTGATCAGCCCCGCGTCATCATCAGTCCGATTGAGGTATTGCTATTTCCAGTTTTACTAGCAGAATTATTGGGGACTTTTGTTCTGGCTTATGTCATATTGGGAGTAGCAAGCAATCCGATGGTAAAAAACAATTCCTATTATGGCTTGGCGATTGGTTTGACGGTTGTTGGAGCGGCTTATTTGTTTGGTAAAATTTCTGGTGCTTTTCTCAATCCGGCAGTCAGCATTGGTGCTTGCGTAATGGGGTTGATTGAGCCAAGAGAACTCTGGATTTATTTGGTCGGACAAGCCATTGGTGGGGGAGTAGCTACCATTGTTTTTAATTATGTGGTCCCCAAAAATTAAATAGCCAATTAGCGATGTCCAAAAATTAAGCTACCAATTCGAACCATCGTACTGCCTTCTTCAATGGCAATTTGGTAGTCACCGGACATACCCATTGAAACTTCTTTGAAATGATCTGCTTCCGCAAAAAAACGCGTTTTCAATTCCCGGAATATACGGTGTAGGGTTTTGAACTCCGTCCTGACTTGGTCTTGATCAGAAGTAAAGGTAGCCATACCCATGACACCAACAACTCTGACGTGCTTCAGGTCCGAATACTGGGAGGATTGTAGCAATTGAGTAGCTGTAGCTAAGTCAAAGCCATATTTACTTTCTTCTTCCGCAATTTTAAATTGAAATAATACATCGATGATGCGCTCCTGGCGTGCGGCTTGTTTGTTGACTTCTACTAATATTTTGGCACTATCAATCGAGTGAATGAGGGCAATGAATGGCGCAATGGATTTGACCTTTTTGCTTTGTAAGTGCCCAATGAAATGCCATTGAATGTCTTGGGGAAGCGCCGCTTGTTTGTTGACTACTTCTTGTACTCGATTTTCACCAAAGTTACGCACCCCTTGATGGTAAGCGGCCAAAATTTGGTCTTCGGGTTTGGTTTTCGAAACGGCAATCAGCTGGGTCTTGCTGACTTTTAATTCTTCCAGAATCCTCGCTAACATAAACACCTAATTTAACTACACGGAACAGTACTATAATCTTGATGGCCTCTATCTTGCCAACATCTCCACGCTTGGCTGGCCTTTTTGATTTGCCATAAGTTATCGGATTTGGCCATCCTCAGAATGACGATCCCACCACGAATGGAGTCGTCGAGATATCCATCATCTTCGATAATCACTGTGGCTTGATTGTCTCCTGTTTTTTCAATTGAAATGTCTTTCTTGCGCGTCTCCATATCGGCTTCGACAAATTTTAATGCGACGTGTAGTGGAGATTGTACCCAGTTTTCGCTTTGAGCCAAAGCCACAACGACTTGTTGATTGAAATCACTGAAAGACATCGTTTGTCCTTTTTGCTCGATTGCGGTAGGTTCGACCGTTTCTCTATCTGATTGCAGGACAGCTTTATTGACGTTGATGGCCTTCTTTACTTGCCAAACGCCATCTGTTTTGGCCAGATCAGAAACCATCACTTTGTCCCAAGCATTGTCATCTGGATGATCATCAGAGGTGACGAGGGCCTTGATATTGTCAAAGGATTCTCCATTTTCGCTCTCTAGCTGAATGGTATGTTTTTGCGCATCCCAATTTTTTTTCAGGGAGTGAACAATCACCATCACTGGGGAGCTAGACCAAGCATCTTGGTTTGTAGTAGCTGCTTTGACCATTTGATTGACTTCTGCTATGGCCATATTTTCTCCTTGACCAGAGGCCTGTTCGAGGGAAATTGCTACTGAAGTATTCGCGGGCGGTGCTGGGGAAGGACTGTCGTTCCCGGTGGTCGTTCCCGATGATGAATTTTGATCATCACATTGAATGAGGAGGCAGCAAAGGCCAACGAATAGCAAAAATTTCAGATCCTTCATAATCGTTTCAGCTAATGAATGAATTGTTTTGGCAGCTCATGTATTTAGTTGGCAGGGAAGAGCCCATGTAATTCTGCCTGTACCATATTGACCACTTTCCCCAAATCTTCGGGACGATGCTTGAAGTCAATGTTATCGGCATTAATAATCAGTAAATTGCCTTCTTTGTAACCAGAAATCCACTCATCGTAGCGTTGATTTAGTCGTTTGAGATAATCCAAACTCATGCTTCCTTCATAATCTCTACCTCTATTCTGGATGTGGGAGACTAGCGTTGAAATATCAGCTTTCAAGTAGATGAGCAAATCGGGAGGAGAAATTTGTGAAGTCATCAGTTGAAACAAGTCAAAATAATTTTCGAAGTCGCGTGTGGCCATCAGCCCCATATCGTGGAGGTTTGGCGCAAAAATGAAGGCATCTTCGTAAATGGTTCGATCTTGAATGACGGTTTGATCTCCTTTGTGAATATTTAAAATTTGCCGATAGCGATTGTTGAGAAAATAAACCTGTAGGTTGAACGACCAACGTTTCATATCATTGTAGAAGTCGCTGAGATAAGGGTTATTGTCGGTGGATTCATAGTGGACTTCCCATCCAAAATGTTTCCCCAATTGCGTACAAAGCGTCGTTTTCCCCGCGCCGATGTTGCCGGCAATAGCAATATGCTTGATTCTTGGTTTTGTGTGTTCCAAAGTTACTGATGTTTTTAGCTAGCGTAGATTGAGCCTTTTGAATAAATATTCTATTTTGTATGCTGATTTACTGCGAAAATACAATTCCTTCTTTGAATTGACGAACATCGTACATTAATTTTCGGGATCGGCCCGATGCAATCGTTGGATCAACTGAAAAAGCCCTGTAAGTGGAATAAAAAATGCTAATTCGCTGCCTCATCTGGAATTTTGTACAACTTCATTGTATCTTTCCTTCACAATAGAGCGGATGGGCAAAGATTT
>JBCCSR010000148.1:0-8620 GCA_039199865.1 Bacteroidota bacterium | reverse complement strand
TGGATCCTCTCTGGTGATAAAAACGAAAAAAGGGCATGAGGGTCCAAATACTTTGCTCCCTTCCAAGAACATGCTCCTACGGCTACCTATTATACTTCCGATTACGATTTGTCGACTTTCAACTCTTACAAGTTAGGGCTCGGGTTGCGCTTTGCTCCCGGACACTATTTGACGAAGCGTTTGGCCTTCAACGAACTCAACTTGCGGTATTCCTTTTTCTACCGTTCCAATGATTTACAGGCCCACATTATTTCTGTCCAATTTGCTGGCGTATTTTATAGCAAAGGCAAAAAGTAGGGGAGATAGCGAGAATCCAGATACCAAATATTTTATTTCTTGCGGTGAATTGATTACATTAGCATAGTAGCGGCTTTTTCCGTCCTATCAAGCCAGCCAATTTTAACTGATTTCCCAATAACTGATTCCTTGTTCGGTCTCTATCAAGGCATTCATAATGGTTGAGTTACATTTTATTCCTATCGGATAAAAAGCACTGCTTACTTTCAACTGGACCCTATCACGCATTCAATTACCTTATTTTTTATCGTAGATGTAGTCAAAAATAGAATACATTCGACTAATCAAATCAATTCCCTTATTATGAAACGACATTTTTACCTTTCTTTAGCCTTTGCCTTAGGCCTAATCTCGGCCTTTGCCAATAATGGCGATGATTCGGAAGTCACCTTGTGTTCTGGTGCCACCATGACTTGGGAGGAATACCAAATGCTCCGTGCCCTCCGCTCGAATGAATACGATTTGGAAAGACTGAGTCCCGAGGAGTTTATCGCTTTTGAAACTTCCGTAATGAACAATTCAGAAGGAGCTTGGAGTTCGGTTGTCAACTTGCCCATTGCGCCTGCGGCAGCTGCCAACATGCCCGATGGTCGCCTGATTTTGTGGTCGGCTAGAGATCGTCTTGCTTTTGGTGGCAATTTGGGAAGAACTTATACTGCGGTGTTTGACCCCAGTACCAATACTTCCCAGGAGTTATTGATTCAAAATACCAGTCACGATATGTTTTGCCCCGGAATCAGCGCCTTGCCCGATGGTCGCGTCTTGGTTTCGGGTGGTTCTAGCAGCAACAAATCCAGTGTCTATGATCCCTTTAACGGAACTTGGAGTGCTGGTGGAGACATGAATATTGCTAGAGGCTATCATTCGAGTGTCACCCTGGCTAGTGGGGCGGTGATGGTCATTGGCGGTTCTTGGAGTGGAGGTGTTGGTGGAAAAGATGCGGAAATTTGGTCGGAAAAAACGGGTTGGTTTTCCATCCCCGGTTTGCCCGTCGACGTCATTACGGATGGCATCAATTCTAGTCAACCCATTCAGCATGATGATTACTTCCCTTGGTTGTGGGTGGCTCCCGATGGTCGAGTCTTACATGCCGGGCCGAGTGCAAGTATGCATTGGATTGATCCAACTGGAGTCGGGAGTTACACCTCTGCTGGACAAAGGGGTAATGATACTTACTCCATCAGCGGAACTACTGTGATGTACGATATTGGTAAAGTACTCAAAACGGGTGGTTCGGGAACCTTTGAAAACGATACCCCCGCCAACGATCGTTGCTACGTTATTGACATGAATGGAAGTGGCAATCCACAGGTCACTCAGGTGGGCGATATGGCGGTATCCAGAGTCTATCACAATTCCATCGTTTTGCCTACGGGAGAAGTGATGGCCGTAGGAGGGATTCCCATTGCGAATGCTTTTTCTGATCAAAATTCTCGACTAACGCCTGAGTTGTGGAATCCCAATACCCAACAGTGGACCACTTTGGCCAGTATGACCGTACCCCGTAATTACCATAGTATTGGGATTTTGATGACGGATGGAAGAGTATTTATGGGGGGGGGTGGACTTTGCGGTGGTTGCAGTACCAATCATCCCGATGCCGAGATTTTTAGTCCACCTTATCTATTCAACAACAATGGTACTTTGGCCAGCCGTCCCGTCATCAATTCTGCTCCAAATACAGTGAGCTATAGTTCCAATATTAACGTGAGTACCAATGCTGCGATCAGTAGTTTTGCCTTGGTCCGTATGTCGGCCGTCACGCACAGCACCAATAATGAGCAAAGACGCATTCCACTCAGTGCGACCTCACTTGGTGGCAATCAATACCAATTGGCCATTGGCAATCGCAACTTGTTGCCTCCCGGGCAATACATGCTTTTTGCGATGAATGCAGCGGGAACGCCAAGTGTTGCCAAAGTCATGAGGATTGGTGATGACATCAATGATTGTACTCCCCAAACCGGAAGCAATCCCGGGGGAAGTGGACTAACGGCGAATTATTTCAATAACAATGATTTTACCAATCCAGTTTTGGAAAGAGTAGATCCTCAAATCAACTTCAATTGGGGAACTGGCAGTCCTGATGCCAGCATTGGGGCCAATACTTTCTCGGTACGTTGGGAGGGAGATATTCAAGTGCCGCGTAATGGAACGTACTCTTTTTATACCAATTCAGACGATGGCGTACGCCTGTGGGTCGATGATCGTTTGATGATTGACAACTGGACCTTACATGGTCCTACCGAAGATATTGGGATGATCACTCTGGATGGTGGGCAGGCTTATAACATTAGATTGGAGTATTTTGAAGAAACGGGGGGTGCTGTAATTGAACTGAGTTGGTCGGGCCCTGGTATTTTAAAAGAGTTGATTCCCGCCCAATATTTATTTCCCTTGGGCAGCAATGGTGCTCCTTGTGCCAATGCGGGTGGAGATAGTGATGGCGATGGGATTTGCAATAACGATGATCAATGTCCTGACCTCAACGACAATTTAATCGGTACGGCTTGCGATGATGGCAACCCCAATACCAACAATGATGTTTATGTGGCGGCTTCCTGCGCTTGTGAAGGCACTCCGGTGTTGAGCGGTAGCTGCGATGACATTGGAGTGACTGCCGGAGAGGGGCAAGTTACGATTACGGAGTTAGATGGGGCCCCGATCAGTACCGTTCATATTTTTAGCTCCAGTTGGGTGACGCAATATACTTGTGCTCCTTGCAATGCCACCGAAGTGGTTCCCTTGGCTGAAGGCAGCTATTTTGTTTTTGTACGCTATTATAATAGCAGTTGGATACAGACTTGCGAACGCTCTGAAACCATTAACATCACGGGTAGTGGCGGTGGTGGTGGAGCTCCCTGTGCCAACGCAGGTGGCGATAGTGATGGTGATGGGATTTGTAATGATGATGATCAATGTCCCAACCTCAATGACAATTTGATCGGTACGGCCTGCAATGATGGCAATCCCAATACAATCAATGATGTTTATGTCGCAGCTTCCTGCGCTTGTGAAGGTACTCCGGTATCGAACGGTAGCTGTGATGACATTGGGGTGACTACCGGGCAGGGACAGGTTACGATTACGGAATTAGATGGCTCCCCAATCAGTACGGTTCATATTTTTACTTCCAATTGGGTGACGCAATATACCTGTGCTCCTTGTAATGCCACCGAAGTGGTTCCCCTGGCTGAAGGCAGCTATTTTGTTTTTGTACGCTATTACAATGGAAGTTGGGTACAAACTTGCGAACGTTCTGAAACCATCAGTATCACCGATAGTGGTGGTGGTGGCGGCGGTGGGGGGGATCCCTGTGCGAATGCGGGAGGAGATAGTGATGGTGATGGTGTTTGTGACGACAATGACAATTGTGTAAATGATTACAATCCCGGGCAAGAGGATAGCGATAATGACAATATTGGGGATGCCTGTGATGCTCCTCCTTCCGGAAATGGTGATTGTGATGATGTGACCTACACCGGAAGTAGCAATGCTTTGACCATTGCGGGCTTGAATACTGCGCCCATCGCCACTACCTTGGTACTGGACGCCTCTTGGACGGAGGTCTTTAGTTGTAATGGCGATTGCAATGATACGGAGACCATCAACAATTTGACCCCAGGCACCTACTTTGTTAAAGTTACTCTGCGCAATGCCAATTGGACGGAGATTTGCTTGAAAGAAGCCTTCGTCAACGTTGGTAGTGCCAATCCTTTGATTGCCGCATGGACGGAGCAATTTTATTTTACCGCTCATAGCAGTGGAGCTTCGGTGGATTTGGCATGGGTGAGTAATGCTGAATTTATCAATACCGCTTATGTGATTGAACGCTCTAGCGATGGAGTCAATTTTGAAGTGTTACACGAAGAACAAAGCATCAGTGAAGCGCTTGATCCCGTTCGTTACCAATACAAAGATTGGGAGCCACTTGCGGGCACTAGCTATTATCGCATCAAGCGGATCTATCGAGATGGGAGCCACGCTTATTCTCCAAATAGAGCAATCGTGAGAGGGGAGGTAGACGATGCAATGCTCGTTTTCCCCAATCCCGCAACAGAGCGCATCCAAGTTCAACTTAGCGAATTTGCTGGTAAGCCTGCCAATATCCAAATTCAAAACTTACTGGGTCACACTTTGTTGGAGCGTGAATTGGACAACCTACCCGTTGCTCCACTTACTTTCCAGGTCGCTGATTTGGAAGCGGGAGTCTATGCTATCCGCGTAAAAATAGAAGGGAGAAGACAGATAACAAAATTGTTTGTCGTGGCCAAGTTATAATCGGTCTGGAACGTTTTGCTAAAAAAGATGGAAAAGAAAAGGTCAGCTTGGAAAAGCTGACCTTTTTGATATTGGAATGAGAGAATATTTTTAACAGTATTGGGTCCGATATGCTACTGACACAGATCACTTTCTTGGATGATCTCGGCAACAAAATCCATTTCGTAAGGAAATAGACTAGGATTGCCTTGGGAATCCATTCCTAAAAGAAGGCCACTGGCCGATCCAATTACCGTAGTACCATCATTGGATTCGATGTCAATCGTTGCATCACTAAACGCGATCAATAATCCGGGAAATCCAGTAATATCTTCTCCAAGGGCATGACCACCATAGCCCCAACTTGAGGTAGCGCTATTGCTCGTTAGATAAACAAAATCTCCTTCCGCAAAATTTTGGGTGTTTCCAGGAAAGGTGAGGTTTTCTTCTTTATTGGCAATGACGAGAAACTCTATACTATCGTTCTGACAATAAGCCGCGACGACTTCGGAGCTGATTTCTTTGCCATCGATGCGAAGTTCGATCCCAAAATTTAGCGGCTCCTCAGTTTCAATAACAGTCACACTATTTTCTTTCGTACAAGCACTGAGTAAAAAGATGCCCCAGATGGCCACCAAGATGCTTTGATAAGTGAATTTGAAAGTCATCATTTTTAATTTAAATGGTCGAATAAAAATAGGGCAAGGCCAAACGGTGGCCCACACCGACTAAAGTTACCGAACAAATCGATAGGCCAATACTACAGATAAGCTGTTGACTTGTTTCGAAAAGACTTCCCGATTGATAAAAGTCGGGTTGTAAAAAAAACGTTTATACTGATAGCTGAGTTCCAAATCTAAAAAACGACCGATTGGAAATACCAGCCCCAAATCTGCTCCTCCATTCAAAGCAAATTGGTTCGATCCACCATCTTGTTCCAGCAATCGGACTTGGGCTCCCGTCGTCGTTTTACCACTGACCGCAATCGTATAACTCGGCCTGATATTTAATCCCTTACGAAGTCCCACGAAATGATGGATTGACCATAGTCGATCAATGCCCAGTACCAGTCCGAGGCTATGGCTGTAGTTGTTGTGAAAAGTAAGCTCTTTGCGAATGATTTTTACATTTCGTTGGAAATCGATTTGCGTTTCTAAATCATGAGTGTGTTCGAAAGTGGTATGGTACCGATCGAGCTGAATGCCAATGTTGCCCATCCATTGTTGAAACAAGCTTAGGCGAACTCCAGCTTGAAAAGAGGTGCCAAGGGTAGCTTTGACCTTATCACGCAAAAGGTTGGAGGCTTCAATGTCTAATCCAAAACGATGGTAACCAAAACCCAGGTAAATGGATTGTAGCTTGGACTTGGCTGGCGAAGGAGCTGGGTTTATCAGTTCCTTGTTGTGCTCTTTAGGATTCAAGCTAGCTTGGTCAAATGTCATGCTGATCAATGGTCCGACGGCTAGTCCTTGTTTAACTTTGGTGAGGTCCTCCTTGGTGGAAGAGGCGATCGGTGCTTGTTGACTTGGGGTGTTTTCTTGGAGAGAAGACGTCGAGCCCTTTATGCTTGACTTTGCCTCATCAGTAGGCGTCTTGGATACCCAAGGGGAAGTACTTGAAACGGGTTGAGGGGGCAAATCGATCTTCGGATCTTCCTCAGCGGTTGTCTCTGGAGGAGTTGATCCATGGTCGGCATACCGTTGTTGCCCAGATTGGTCCCTGTTTGTTTTTTCTTGCTTTGCTAGAGTTGTCTTTGGCGAGGGTGCTTCTTTTGGCCATAGCGCTTTGGCTACTGATTCTTTAGTTGTTGCCTTGGATGAATTGGCGGCTTGTTTAGTAGTTTCCTTGTCGACTTCCTTGTCGACTATTTTGCCTTTATTTTGTTGAATGGCTTGGACCTTGTTGTTTGTTGGGTTGATGTTTGGAATGCTTGACTCTGGTTGTAAAGCAAAAAAGCCAATTAGCGATAGGCACAAAAGGAGCAACAATAAGGCCAGATATCTTTTGCCAGGTTGCTTGTCCTCATCGCGATGATCGGGCAATGTGAAATTCATTTCCTCCCATTTCAAGTCGGAGGGAACTTTGGGATCTTTTTCAAATAAGCCTTGGATGTACTGGTCAAATTCTTTTTCTTCTTCTTTCATACTAAGAATGTTAATGCTTATTGACTAAGGTTTTTTTTACCCATGTTCTCGCTCGATTTAGGGTGACTCTCGAAGAAGCAACAGAGATGTTGAGCCGTTGGGCAATTTCTTCGTGGGTATAACCATCGATGATAAACATGTTGAATACAATTTGGTAGTTCCGGGGCATCTGTTTGATCAGAGACAAAATGTGTTGTCGGTCAATCTGCTTGTCAATGCTGTTGTCGCTGGAATGGATCAGCGATTCGTGAAAGTCGGCTACGTATAGGGTTTGAGCGGTTTTAGTTTGCTTTTTTTTATAGGAGAGAATGTGGTTGATGCACACTCGTGTGAGCCAGGTTTTAAACTGGGCTTGTTGGGGATTGTAATTTTTTAAAGACTGAAAAACTTGTGAAAAAACAACTTGAATGAGGTCTTTGATGTCGGATTGATGTACTGCGTAACGGGTACAGATGCCATAACAGTAAGCAAGGTACTTTTCATACAATTGTTTGAAGGCTTTTTGCTGGCCACTCAGACAAGCTCGGATAATTTCTGTATCGGATTTCACTTTTGTTGGCTACCAAGTCAGCTGGTCTTGCGGCCAACTAACTTGGTAGAGTGCTGTATTTTAATCACAAAAATCACTTTCTTGAACAATCTCTGCCACAAAATCCATCGAATAAGGCAACTCCGTTAGGCTGGTGGGATTGGTAATGTCATCGAAGAAGTAAAGCGTGCCCTCGGCCGAACCCGTTACGAATGTGCCGTCATTGTCTTCAATGGTAATGGTCGATTCGCTGAAGGTGATGAGTAGGCCAGCAAAGCCAGTGATGTCTTCACCTAATGCTTGTCCACCCATACCCCAGGAACCCTCTGCTGAGCTACTCGTAATATACGTAAAGTCTCCTTCTTCAAAGTTCTGGGTCTCCAGAGGAAAATTGAGATTTGCCGCTTTATTGGCAACAATGAGGAATTCTTTGTCCCCATTTTGGCAATAAGCCGCCACTACATCAGAAGTCATTTCTTTGCCATCGATGATCATCTTAAACTCAGGCTTAACTTCTACGGGGTTGTTGATGCCACCCAGGTTTAATTGCTCTTGTTGGACGTTCTGGTCTAATTTTGAATCAATTGGATGATCCATTAATACTTCTTTGGTACAAGAACTAAGCACCATCAGCCCGATTAATGCGAACAAGGCAAATTGAGGTTTGAACTTAAAGGTCATTGTTTTAAATTTTTGTAAAGGTTAATGATCTGGGCCCAGAAATAAATATCGTGATCAATAGTATATTAGCTGAAGTGCAGTGAAACGTTACGGGTGATCCTTATTTTTTTAAAAAAAGTATGAAGATTGACTGCGATACGAAGGGTTTGTTGTTGTGGTTGTCTATTTTTGAGTTGTTTACGTATTTGTATATTTTGTTATTGTGACTGAGAGGAATTGAGGTGTTCCTCTTATTGATTGATCTTTGGACTTTGAAATCTTGGTAAAGTAGGCTAGGATTGTTAAATTTGGGTTCTCTTCCAATGAGGGCTGATACCAAATGGATCCCTTACCGTCAATCGATAGACAATTGCATACGCTCTAAACCAAAATATTACAGATGAACAAAACACTATCCGGCTTATTCCTGCTTCTATTGTACTTGTGCCTTGCCTGTGGTCAATCCGAGCCAGGCGAAGCTCCTCCTCCCCAATCTGCTGATCGACCAAGCTACCCAAAGGCACTCCAAAAAGTATTTGCGGCACATGGTGGCCTTGAGCTTTGGCAGAAAATGCAATCGATGAGTTACGAGATTGTAAAGCCAGAAGGCAACGAACAACAGTTTATCCAACTCAAAGATCGTCGGGAAAAAATAAAGGCACCTCAATTTGCTACGGGCTTTGATGGAACCAATATCTGGCTAGAGGCAGATACTTCCTACAAGGGTAAT
>JBCCSR010000147.1:0-8632 GCA_039199865.1 Bacteroidota bacterium | reverse complement strand
GCGGGCAATGAACATATGGTCACACACGGCGTGAGTTTGTTGCCTTTGAGAATGCAAGTGGATGGAGCCAACTCTTTTGCCAGTCACTTGAAAAAGGTAAGAGGACAGATTCTCGATGCTTTTGAACACCAAAACTATACCTTGGGTTCCTTGGTCAAGGAGTTGAATTTGCCCCGCGATTTGAGCCGCCAGCCCATCATGTCGATCCTATTTAATATGGACTCGGCGATTGGCGAGTTGGGCTTTGCCGATTTGCTCGTAGAACAAAAAGCCATTCCACGCAATTACGAAACCTTTGACATTTTTATCAATGTCAAACCAACTATTGAAGGTATTGATTTTGAGTGGACCTACAATACGGACTTGTTTAAGCAAAATACCATCCAAAGACGATTATTGGAATTCAAAACTTTGTTACAAGCCCTTTTACAGGATACCCGAACCTCCCTTTCGCGTTTGAATATTTTGCCCAGTACAGAACGTCGATTGATTATGGAGGAATGGACCAACACCCAGCATCCCTATCGAGACGATATTTGTATTCATCAGCTGATTGCCGAGCAAGCATTGGCCCATCCACAAGCCATTGCGGTAGAGAGTCGCGGTCGCACTTTGACTTATGCTGAGCTAGAAGAACAATCCAATCGTTTGGCTCAGTTGCTGGTTCAAAGAGGCGTTCGAAAAGGAGATTTTGTTAGTATTTTCATGGAGCGTTCAGTGGAACTTTTGGTAGGACTGCTAGGGATTCTAAAAGCGGGAGGCATTTACATTCCGCTCGATCCATCGAATCCAGCAGATCGTTTGCGTGTCATCGTTGAGGATGCTAATTCAAGCGTTTTGTTGACGCAGGAGGAAATGGTCAATGAGTTACCAAGTCAAACCAAAACGGTTATCGTCCTGGAACGCTTGGCCACGGCATTGGCTCAACTGCCCAATCGAATTCCCGACATTGGCCTGAGCAGTAGGGATTCCGCTTACGTGATTTACACCTCAGGTTCAACGGGAAAACCCAAGGGGATTGTCATTCCTCATCATGCAGTCATTGATCATCATTTTGCAATGATTGCGGCCACTGGCATTGATCGGGAAGATGTGACGCTAAGTGTTGCTTCCGTTTCCTTTGATCCTTCGGTCCAGGACTTTTTTCTTCCCCTCTTTATTGGAGGAAAAGTGGTGATCGCAAGCAGTGAAGAAAAAGTAGACGGCTTATTGCTCAAAGAGCGAATCCAGCAGTCGGGCATTAGATTTATGCAGGCTACCCCGGCTACTTGGCGAATGTTGATGATGTCGGGTTGGGAGGGAAAGGCCGATATGAAATTGATGAGTATGGGAGAGGCTTTGACCAAGGAGTTGTCTCAACAATTATTGGCCAGAGGGAAGGAATTGTGGAATGCTTACGGACCATCAGAAACAACCATTTACACGACGGTCAAGCAGATCAAGTTGACTCCCTTGACTGCGCCATCAATTACGGGATACGAGACTTTGGGCCATCCGCTCCGTAATGCTCAAGTCTATATTCTCGACCCCTTACAACAGCCCGTACCGATTGGAGTCGTTGGAGAAATCTATGTAGGTGGAGTGGGTTTGGCGCCCGGGGGCTACTTGAAACGTCCAGCATTGAATCAGCAAAAATTCATTCCTAATCCTTTTCGTCCTGGGCAAAAGCTCTATCGAAGCGGTGATTTGGGGCGTTTTCTCGAAGATGGAGATGTCGAATTTATGGGAAGAGTAGATTTTCAGGTAAAAGTTCGGGGGTTTAGGATTGAGTTAGGAGAAATTGAAAGCATCTTGTCTCAATATCCTGGTATTGCAGAAAATGTAGTGGTGGTACGTGAAGACCAGATCGACAATAAACGTATCGTCGCTTATTTGATAATGGACGCGCACCGAAATTTAGAGGTCAATGCCATCAAACGCTACTTGAAAGGCAAACTACCGGAATACATGATTCCTTCTGCTTTTGTCGAGATGCAGCAGTTTCCCTTGACGAGTTCCCTGAAAGTGGATCGAAAAAAGTTACCTGTTCCCGATTACAATCGAGACGATTTGGAAATTGGTTTTTTGGCTCCACGTACCACATCTGAAAAAAGTTTGGCCAAAATGTGGTCAAAACTACTGGGCATTAAGGAGTTGGGGATCAACGATAATTTCTTTGAGTTGGGAGGGCATTCCTTGATCGCTGTAAATATGATGGCTAAAATTGAGCAGCAATTCGACCGGAAATTACCCTTGTCTATTTTGCTGAAAAATGCAACGATCAAGCGATTGGCCTATTTGCTCGACCAAAAGGAGGAAACTTTTGAATTCAATTCTTTGGTACCAATCAAATCGACGGGAAGTAAGGTGCCCATTTATTTGATTCACGGGGCAGGGCTACACGTTTTAATGTTTCAAACTTTGGCTACACATATGGACGAGGAACAGCCCATTTATGCCCTTCAGGCCCGAGGTTTGAACGGCGAGGCAGCGCCATTGGATCGAATTGAAAGCATCGCGGCTCACTACATCACGGAAATATTACAGCAAAATCCCGATGGTCCCTATGCTTTAGCGGGCTATTCTTTTGGAGGATTGATTGCTTTTGAAATGGCGAAACAATTGGAAGAAATGGGGAAAGAAGTGGTCTTACTGGGAATGTTCGATACCGTGGTGCGTACTCATTTATCGGGAGAAAAGAAGGAACAAAGTTACTATCGACAATTGGCAGATTTGGGTAAAAAAATGGCTTGGAATTTATCGTTGATTACCAAAGATCCGATCCCCAATTTGCGCTATAAATCACACGTGCTGAAGCGTAAACTTAAACGTTGGAAATGGAGCTTTACCCACAATGAGCAAGCAGTTTTGCCAGATCAAGCTACAGATCACAAAGCACTGGTCGATCGTATGAACCAAATTGCTTTTGAAAACTATAAGATTCAGCCTTGGAATCGGGAAATTCACCTGTTTAGAGCTCAAGAACAACGTTTTTTCTTGGAAGATTTTGAATTTTTGGGTTGGAAACCTTTTGCATTGGGAGGCGTCATCACGCACGAGGTACCGGGAGATCACCTCACTTTGTTTGATGCTCCTCACGGCGTCCATTTTGCTAAAGTTTTGCAAGAATGTCTTGACCAAACTATGGAAAAACGGAAGAACTGTCGTCTGTACAAAAATGGTCAGTCAATTGGGAAATTAGGACAATCATAGTCGTTATTTTGCCATTTATAATAATTTAGAAGTCATAACTTGTCTTTTGTAAGGTGAATGGGTAAATTTGTGATCTCGTCCTAATTACGGCAATTACCCATTATCTTTTTTGCAGACACGTTGACTCGACCAGCTACAGAAGTTCACTATGAGGTGCTTACGGCTCAAATTACAATGAATTTATCTTTTAAAACGAAGCATAAAACTACACAATCAACTGCTTGGTAATGAACAAAACCACCCCCTTTCTTCACCCGATCCGCTTTGTCCTGTTGTTGGCACTGATCAGTATTGCCCAGTGGTCAGATGGACAACTGGTTCCTGATTGGGACCGCAGTTATGGGGGAAGCATTTGGGAGGAACTCAACAGTGTGGTGGAGACCAATGATGGTGGCTTTGTCCTAGCGGGTTTTTCATCCTCTGCCGCTGGCGATGGCAATGTGACTCAGGCCAATCAAGGAGGAGGAGATTATTGGGTAGTCAAAACAGACATTGACGGTAATCTGCTCTGGGATGCTCGCTTTGGAGGGAGTGAACTCGATCGATGCAACAGCATTCAACAAACCAATGATGGCGGCTATATTTTGGGAGGAACTTCTGCTTCTGGTAGTTCGGGAGATAAGAGCGGTGCCAGTCGCGGCTTGGAAGATTATTGGGTTATTAAGATCGATGCCTTGGGCAATTTGGAATGGGAGCAAAGCTATGGGGGGGATCAAACCGATTTTCTTACTTCTTTGATCCAAACCAGCGATGGTGGTTACCTGATGGGAGGGCGTTCTCGCTCGGGGATCAGTGGGGAGAAATCAGAACCCAACTATGGCGACTTCGACCATTGGTTGATCAAAATTGATCCCAACGGGGTGATTGAATGGGAACAGGCTATTGGTGGGGCAGAGGAGGAACGGCTGAATGTGATGGAAGAAGCATCGGATGGGCATTTCTTAGTAGCGGGCAGCTCCCGTTCAAATGTCGATAATGATGTAGGATTGCCTTTGTTGGGGGTGAAAGATTATTGGTTTTTAAAACTAAGTTCATTGGATGGCAGTATCATTTGGGAACGGCGCTACGGAGGAACGGACGAGGATGAGTTATTGGCCATGGAACAAACCACGGATGGGGGATATTTGCTCGCTGGTGGATCGAGATCTAACATGTCGGTATGGAAAAGCCAAGATGCTCGGGGCTTGGTCGATATGTGGGTCATCAAAACGGATGCTGCTGGAAATCGAGAATGGGATCGAACCTTTGGGGGCGCTTCCCTAGACAATTGCTATAGTATCAAGGAAAATTCCGCGGGCTTTTATTTGCTTGGCGGCTTTTCTGGCTCGGGGATAGGCATAGATAAGACGGAGCCCAATATTGGCGGTTGGGATTATTGGATGGTTTACCTCAACGATTTGGGAGAAAAACAGTGGGATAAAACCATTGGTGGCGATGCGAATGATGTCATGTTTAATCTGTTTCAAACCTCAGGAGGAGGATATCTCTTGGCGGGGCATTCTTCCTCAGATGTGAGTGGCGATAAAACGGATCCCACTAAGGGATTGAATGATTTTTGGTTAGTCAAAACCGCTTGTGATGTCAGCGTTGATTTTCGAGATACCATTGTTTGCCCTTTACAACCTGTAGTTTTAGATGCCTTTACCAATGCCAGTTGCCCCGGGTGTACTTGGATCTGGAGTGACATCGGTATTGGCGATTCCATTCGCACCATTTTACCATCAGGCAACATGAGTCTATCTGTTACTCTGGTTGACCAAGTGGGTTGTGAGCGTTCAGATCAAATCGACATCACGGTCTTGCCCGCCCCGGATGCAGATCTCGGTGCCGATCCACTGGTTTGCGCTGGGCAGTCTACAACTTTGGATGCTGGAAACCCCGGTTTGCTATATCAGTGGTCCACCAATGAAACGAGCCAAGTCATTTCTGTAGAGGCTCCTGCGACTTATTATCTGACGGTGACTGCTGCCAATGGTTGTACGGATGTTGATAGTGTCGTTTTACAAAAACATCCCTTGCCCGTTGTCGATTTGGGGCCAGATTTTACAACTTGCGCCAACTTACAATGGACTTTTGATGCGGGTAATCCGGGGAGTAGCTATCAGTGGTTTCCAGTAAATGCCAATGACCAAATGGTGAACTACACGATTGATTCGCCAGTAGAGATTTCGGTCACGGTCACGGATGTCAATAACTGTAGCGCCGCGGATACCGTTGTGGCAACGGAAATTTGGTCCTCTCCTGAGCTCGTCAACATGGCCATCGAATGCGATCTTTCCAATAACAATTTTTATCAGGTGACCCTTACCTTAGGGGGAGGAGATCAAAGTACTTATCAGGTAAATGGAGGTTCAGGAACCCTCAATGGAAATGTTTTTGTGAGTGATCCCATTCCGAGTGGAACGGCTTATAATTTTCAATTGAGCGATGGCAATGCTTGTACGCCCGAAGAAGTGAGTGGCTCTTTTGTTTGTCCCTGTTTTAGTAGTGCTGGATTGGCGCAAACTACTCCGCTAACCATTTGTGGTGCGGCTATTGGAGGTCCAGTCTTTGATCAAATTGTTGCGGACGCCAATGATGTGTTGGAGTATGTGCTCCACGATGGTACGAGTCAACAAATTGGCAATGTATTGCTTCGCCAGAATCAAGCGAGTTTTCAGTATCAGGATATCTTGGATTACGGAACGACTTACTTTATTTCCTTGCTAGTCGGTAATGATGACGGCACCGGGCAGGTAGATCTCAATGATGCTTGTTTCGATTTTTCTGAAGGCGTACCGATTACTTTTTTTCCAGCCCCCACCGCCCTTATTTTACCGGAAACAAGCACCAGCTTAACTTGTACAACATCGAGTTTGGTTTTGTCTGGAGCGTCTTCTCAACCTTTGGGACAAGTCAATTTCTTTTGGGAAGCTAGTGATGGTGGAAACATCATTTCAAATCCCACCGAACCATCCGTCGAACTCAATCAAGCGGGAAGGTATCAGTTGATTGTTTCTGATCTTTCCAGCGCTTGTCGGGATACGGCTAGTATTTTAATTACGGCAGAAGATGATTTTCCGGAAGTGATCATTGCCGATCCGCTGCCGCTGACTTGTCTCGATTCTATCGTACAATTGGATGCCAGTGCTTCTTCACAAGGACCTCAGTTTACTTACGAATGGGCGGGTGGAGACATCGCAGGAAACAATACCCTCAATCCTCAAGTGATGGAGGCAGGCTTATACACCCTTTCGATTACCAACAATGACAATGCTTGTGTACAAAGTGCTAGCGTCGCAGTTGTCGAAGATCGAGCAGGCCCCCTAGTCGATGCTGGTGGGCTTAGTTTTTTGAGTTGCGATACTGGAACGGCTAATTTATCTGCTGTTGTGACCAGTTCGAGCAACGATCTATCCATTCAATGGCGAGGGCCTGATGGCAACTTAGTCAATACCAATGATTTAAGCATTAGTGTTGCTCAAGCAGGTACTTACGAATTGCAAGTTCAAGACAATTTGACGGGCTGCATTGGAAAGGATCAGGTGGTGGTGGATGCCGATCCCAATGGTCCCCAAGATGCCATTGTCGTACTCAACTCTCCCTCTTGCTTTGGAGAAAACGATGGAGCGATTGTGGTGGATGCTGTGATTGGAGGGCAGGCGCCATACGCTTTTGCTTGGAATCGTTCGGATGCGTTTAGCGCAAATGCCAATCAATTGTCTCGCTTGGAAGCGGGGCAATATACTTTAACCATTAAAGACGATAATGCTTGCATTTGGGAAACACAAATCAACTTAAGCCAGCCCCAACAATTACTGGTCGACTTGGGAGAGGATCAAGAATTGCTACTTGGGGATAGTGTACAATTGGAAGGATTTGTCAATCAAGCGATTGATACTTTCTTTTGGAGCCCACCCAATTATTTATCCTGTCTGGATTGCCTAGATCCCTTTAGCCGACCTTTAAATGAAGTGCGGTATAGCTTGACGGTGGTAGACGCCAATGGCTGTCAAAGTACTGACGGAATTCAATTGTTACTCAACAAGCAACGCAATGTTTACATTCCAAGCGCTTTTTCTCCCAACGGTGATGGAGCCAACGATTGGCTTACCGTTTTTGGTGGTCAAGGAATTGAGCGGATCAACTATTTTCGCGTTTTCAATCGCTGGGGAGCTTTGGTTTATGAACGCAACCGGTTCCAGCCCAATGACCTGCCCAATGGTTGGGATGGCACTTTTCGCGGACGAGATGCCGCCGTAGGAGTTTACCTGTTTGTAGCAGAAGTGCTCTTCGAGGATGGCTGGGTAGAGAGCTACCAAGGAGACGTCACGCTATTTAGATAGTCTTACTTTTTCGTAAAATGTATTCTATTTGTTAATGATGACCTTTTCAGTTTGCCTGACTTTCCCTTGATACAAAAAGTTGAGCCAGTAAGTACCACTACTGAGATAATTGGTTGCAATGTGTATGTTCCGATTATTGATCTTGCGGTCCAATAGTTTATAACCAGAGGTCGTGTACAATTGATAAGACATATTGTCTAGAAGGGGCTCTTGAAAATGAATGTATAACAATTCACCAGCAGGATTGGGAAAGACTGATACTTTCCACGTAGAATTATTAGTTGTGGTGCTAGTAGTTGGGTCAGCGCAAAGCCATAAATAGGCGTCGGGAAATTCTCTGGCCCAAAACCATTCGCTGTGTTGTCCATCTGCATGGGTGTGGACATTGACTTCGGCGGCGTCAAAGCCCGCAGCAATCAGGGTGGAGTACATCGCTTCAATAGCTGCTACAACGGAGCCATTACTTTCCAAATCTCCCGCCAATAAATAGATCCGCGTGTCTGCCTCTTTACCAGTATTGCTTACATGATTGTAGGCTTGGTCTGTAAACCAAAAGGAAGGGGAGAAGACCCCCGCTTTTCCGAACACCTCCTGATGTTCGATCGCGGCATACATGGCAATCAATCCTCCCATCGAACTACCGACAATCCCCGTGTATTCCCGTTCTGGACGGCTTCGATAGTTGTTGTCGATATAGGGTTTGAGGGTATTGACAATAAAGTCGACATAGAGTGCTCCCTCGCCCCCTCCGTAGTTGGGGTTAACCCAGGGGGAATATTCGTTGATGCGTTCTGCCCCTCCGTTGGCGATGGCCACTACAATTGCTCCCTCGTCTCCCAAATCGAATAATTGATTGAGGGATTCATCGACTTCCCATTCTCCACTGAAACTGGTAAAGGCATCAAAAACATTTTGCCCATCTTGTAAATATAAAACCGGATACGTTTTGTTGGTGTTTTGGTAGTCTGGAGGAAGATAAATCCAGATGCGTCGACTGCGATCGAGTTGGGGGATGTAAAAATCTTGGTCCAGTAACAATACATTATCGGTTGCGGTGCTGGGCCCATTTCCGGCAGGGCCTAAATCTTCCCAGCTGAGAATATCGATGCCAATTT
>JBCCSR010000146.1:0-8658 GCA_039199865.1 Bacteroidota bacterium | reverse complement strand
TTTGATTGATGCAATCCTCAATAGATTGTCGATATTTATTGATTAATGATTGCATGGTTTCCTCGTAAAAATGATTGGAATTGAACGCCAAGTGAATGTGGACTTTATTGTCAAAAACAATCACTCCAATATCCAAATCACATTTTCTTATATTTTGATCTCCAATTGATTTGCCTCTCGATTCTGGAGCCTCTTTTAAAATGCCTTTACTAAAATCGCTATCAAACTGCCCCAAGTAATTAAAGCTGATGTTGGCCTGCTGCTCCAGTTGATCTTTTGATTGCTTTCCAGGTCGGATAAAATTCAAAATGCCATATCCCAATCCTTTACGAGGAACTTCCTTTAAGGTGTTGTGGATATTGTTGATTTGCCCCTTGAGGGAAAGGGAGGGATTGTAATTTAATACCACTGGGTACATCGCGGTAAACCAACCAACCGTATTATTGACATCAACTGCATTGGAAATCTCTTCCCGACCATGCCCTTCCAGCATGATCGCAATTTTATTTTTACCAAATTGCTTGAAAATTGCTGCACACAATGCACTCAATAATACGTCCTGAGGTTCCACCTCAAAAACTTGATGCATTTTTGCTAATAAATGGTGAGTAAATTTTTCATCCAAAGCAACGGAAATAACTTGCTCATCCTTTTGATAGTTTTCACTGACATTGAATTCAGTAGGAATACTGTACGCTGCTGTTTTGACGCTATTCCAATAAGCCATTTCTTGTTCGAACTCAAAACTATTGGCAAAATCAGTGACCATCTCTGTCCAAGACTTATAAGAGTCAAACTTTAACCCCAATTGGAAAGGCTGTCCTTTTTCCTTTTGCTTCATCAAAGTGGATAAATCATCAATAATCACTCTCCAGGAGACTCCATCCACCAAAAGGTGATGTGCGACCATAAATATTCGACAAGCGCGATCGGTTTCCATATATACCACTTTCCATAAGGAATGATTGAGGTTTAATTCGTGTTGGGCCTGATTGCAAATTTTTTCAATTTCACTTGTCGTATCACTGGCGCCTTTAAGATCAACAATTTCTAGGTTGATGGGTAAGTCAACGGGGCGAACGATTTGTTGCCACTCATTTGATTTTTCATCCCGAATGAAATGCGCCCTCAACATATCATGCTGGGTTTGTAACACCGTCAACATCTCTCGCAGTGAAGCTGCCTCAATTTTGCCATCATATTTTAGCAAAAGTGATTGATTGTAATGACTAGGTTGTTTCAAGTTCCAAGCAAAGAAAGTCTTTTGGATGGCCCCCATTGGTACTGATCCAACAATAGGATTCTGATCAGCAACTCTTTTGAGTTGCTTCATTTGCTGCGCAATCGCTTCAACATTTTGATAATGGTAGATGTCCTTGACTTCAATTTTAAATCCCGCTTTGTGTAATTGAGCGGCGATTTGCATTGCTTTGATCGAATCTCCTCCCAAATCATAAAAATTTTCTTTTACCCCTATACATTCTTGCCCCAATACTTCTTCCCAGATGGAAGCTGCTACTTTTTCCTGAATGGTAGTAGCCAGGTGCTTTTTCATCTTCTTTTGCTCCGATTGAAAAAGATGATTCATTTTAGCAACATCTACTTTTCCATTTACGGTTAAGGGCAAGGCATCCAGTACCATCAAATCAACTGGAACCATATAGTCAGGCATGGCAGAGTAGGCAAACTTCCTGGTTTCATTGATTAAATCAGCTTTCTGATGGGTTTTGTCCTCGGCAACAATGACTCCTCTCAGTTTCTTTTGATTCTTGCTACTTGCAAATGGATACACATATACATCTTTTATCTCCTGATGCTTTTTAAGGATGCCCATCACTTCTGATGTCTCTACCCGGTAACCGTTAATTTTAAGTTGTTTATCTACTCGTCCAGCAAACACAATATCTCCATTAGGCAGATGATACCCCAAATCTCCGGTACGATACATTCGCTTTCCAGGTTGAAAAGGATGGGGACAGAATTTTTCATCTGTCAACTTAGCATCTCCCAGATAACCTCTGGCCAAACTCTCTCCGCTTAGACAGATTTCGCCAACGCTTCCGGCCGGAACAAGGTCGAGGTTTGCATTAAGCAAATAAGCTTCTTGGTTATCCCAAGCTTTACCGATGGGAACGATATTGTTTTCCACTTCCTTCACCAAGTGCAAAGTAGCATACGTAGTATTCTCTGCCGGTCCGTAACCGTGAATGATTTTCAGCTCTGGACAGGCTTTTCTCAAGCGTTTCATATGCTGGGGCGATACTAGGTCTCCTCCAGTCACAATAGTTTTTAAGGAGTAGAATAAATCGGGATCGGCATCCACTAAAAAATTAAACCAAGGAGTTGTTAGAAATAGAAAATCAATTTGGTTGGCGAGGATTTCTTTTTTCAATACCCCAGTTTCTTTTAAATATTTTTTAGGAAAAAGATACAAGGTATGTCCCTTGGCTAATGTTCGCCAAATATCAAAAACAGATGCATCAAAACTCAGTGATCCCGTCAATAAAACCCGATGCCCATCTTCTTCACCAATCCCATAGGTATTGGAAATCATATTCACGAGGTTTCTATGCTCAATCATGACTCCTTTTGGAACTCCAGTAGACCCGGAAGTAAAAATGATATAGGCCAGATCGTGAATGGAAACATCAATGGCCGGTTGATGTGTCGGACAATCTTCTATTGCTGTTTCCCGATCAATACACAATATATTTCCGTGATAAAACTCCAAGTCTGAAGTGAGCGATGCTTGAGTGATGATGGTAGCAATCGGATGACTTTCTATGATGGTTTGAAAACGTTGATTACTGGAGGTTTCAACATCAAAAGGAATGTATCCCCCACCGCATTTTAATATCCCCAGAATAGCGATAATAAAGTCGATCGAATTTTCACAAAACACCGCTACCAAATCCCCTTTTTTGATTTGATATTGCTGTATCAGGTGATGCGCCAATTGATTGGACCGCTGATCAATTTGTTGGTAGGAAAAACGTTCGCCATTCGCTACAACTGCGGTTTTGTGGGGCGTCCGCTCCACTTTTTCAGCCATTAATTCAAGAACGGTTTGATCGATGTTTCTCTTCTCCCTATTTTCATTAAAATCGATTAAGATTTTCCTTTTTTCCTCTTCTGGCATGTATGCGATCTCCTTAATCGAAGTACGCATCAATTTTCCCTCCTGATCCAATAATTGGTCCACTAAATATTGGAAGTGTTCTTTGATGGCTAGGATGCGCTCCTGCCTAAATAAATCAGGGCTGTAGGTAATTTGTCCTTGAAGGTGATCTTCAAATTGGTTAAAAACAAATTCGAGATCGTAATTACATTTGTCGTAGTCAATTGTAATTGGTCGCGTATGGAAGCCTTTAAAGTCTTCTTGCTGAAGCATTTTCTTACCGTCAACCTGTACATCCAAATAGATGTCAAACAGGGGCCCTCGATTGGCACTTCTGGTAATCGCCAACTCCTTGACCAAAGTATTAAATGGATAACTTTGATGGGTATAACCCGCCAGTGTTTTTTGTCGTACCTGCTTTAAAAAATCATGGTAAGTTTCCTCTTCTTTCAGCTGATGGCGAAAGGCCAGTAGATTGACATATACGCCAACTTGTGGTACCAAATCGATATGTGTTCTTCCGCTAAATGGCGAACCAATGACCAGATCTTTTTGGCCGGTATATTTGTACAATAAAACATTCAGCATTGAGGAAAAAAGCATATACAAACTGACTCCATGCCGCTGACAAAATTCCTTTAATTGACGAGTATCTTTTTCATCAAAGCTAAGGTTTACACCTGCTCCTCTAAAAGAATTGATGGGTGGCCGAACAAAGTCTGGGTTGAGCTCCAACCTGGGAATCCCATTGGCAAATTCTTGTAGCCAATAAGTTTTATGTTTGACGTCAGCAGTATTGGTCAGCTGCCAGGAAGCAAAGTCTTTGTACTGAGTATTTAGAGGAATGGCTTGAAATAATGTTTGATCAATTATCGCATTGTATCTTTTGATCAACTCATCAAAAAGGATATCCATGGAGCTACCGTCCGAAATAATATGGTGCATTTTCAGTAAAAACAAATACTCTTCCGATGCAATTTGGAATAAACCAACCTTGATTAAAGGGCCATTTTCCAGGTCAAAGCTGGTGCGGATTTCTTGCCGTATCGCTTGGATGGCTTTTTCCTCCGCATCTTGGTGCATCCTTAAATCTTCAAAGCAAAACCAGTCAGAGGTCGACCATTTTGATGAGATTAATTGCTGGGGCTCTCCATTAAAGGTTTGTACGGTGGTACGCAAACTTTCGTGTCTGTCAATAATTTGTTGAAAAGCGTTTTGGAAACAAGCAATATTCAAGTGGCCACTAAAACGGCAATAAGTGGGCATGATAAATCCTATCTTCTCTTCTTGCTGCTGTTCTGTAAACCAGATTTGCTTTTGCATATCAGATAGGGGATAACCTCCCGTTGTCTCATCTGGTAAGGCCGGAGGAATGGGCTGATAATTTTCGGGCTTTTTGTGGTCAATTAAATTTGCTAAAGTCGCTATTTTAGAATGCTCAAAAACCTCCGTAAAACTTACCTTTACCCGAAATTTTTTATAAATCATGGCAATCAATCGATTGACAGCCAAAGAATGCCCACCTGCTTCGAAAAAATCATGTTGTCGCCCTATCCGATTGGTTTCAAGCAGTGTCTCCCACATTTTGATCATTGTCTGTTCGGTAGCAGTTTCGGCTGCTTGATGAGGCGTCGATGAATATGCTGTTATATCGATGGCTTTAAGCGCCTTGCGATCTATTTTCCCATTGATGGTTAAGGGCATGGTCTTCATTTCCACCCATTGATTTGGAATCATGTAGGAGGGAACAACCTTTTCCAATTGTTCAATCAAAATTGTCCGATCGAATTGGTGTTGGGCGACAACATAAGCAATCAAGCTCAGCGCTCCATTTCGATTGGATTTTGTCAATACCACGTTTTCTTTTATCTCCGGGCAAGCGCTTATGGCATTTTCTATCTCCCCTATTTCAACCCGATACCCTCTAATTTTCACTTGACTATCCTTCCGGCCAATGTATGCTATATTTCCGTCTGCACACCATCTTGCCAAATCACCCGTACGATAGAACTTGGCTCCCTCCTTTTTGCAAAAAGGATTATCAAAAAACTTTTGTTTGGTCAATCCATGTCGATTCAAATACCCCCTTGCTAAGCCCGCACCACCAATACACAATTCACCAATGACGCCCTTGGGCACCAAACCACCAGATTCATTTAAAATGTATACTTGAGTATTGTCAATGGGTTGGCCAATGCGGATGGGAGCCGTATCGTCTTTCACTTCAGAAACAACACAGCCAATCGTCGCTTCGGTCGGACCGTATTCATTAAAAATTCGAATGGAAGGATTCAGTTGCTTTACGCATTTGACGTGCTGGTGATCAAGCTGCTCTCCTCCCAGAATGGCCACTTTAATATTTGTCTTTTGAGTAGATGGAATAAAATGAGTATGAGCAGGCGTCAATTTGATGGCATTGACAAAAGGGTGATTGCTTATATTTTCAAAGGCCACATCAATTTCTTTGCTATTTTCAATCACTAATGTCCCCCCAGTTAGCAGGGTTAGGAAAATACTGGTTTGGGTTAAATCGAAAGAAAGAGAGGTAAAAAACGGAAAACTAAAGTGATTCAAATCACTCCGGTAATGGGTCTGGCAAAAAGATAGATAATTGCGTAAACTATCATTTTGAATCATTACTCCTTTGGGGCGTCCAGTAGAACCGGAAGTATAAATGACGTAAGCGAGCTTGTCCTTATCTCTACTTACTGATACCTTTTTATTCCAGGCATCACTGGCAAGGATGGATGGCATTTGACGGTCAATGGCAATCACTGGAGTCGACTGTTCATTTTCATCCAATAAATGAACCGATTGCGTGAGCAATGCTTTTACCTTGGTATCTTCCAGAATAAATTGCTTCCGGGCTTGGGGATAATCCTGGTCAATTGGTACATAAGCTGCGCCGGATTTGAGAATCCCCAAAATGGCAAGAATCGCCCAATCAGATCGCTCCATCATGATTCCGATTAGATCATCGGGTTGAACATCATAACTTGCTATCAAATAATTCGCCAGTGCATCAGATTGAACATCTAATTGTTGGTAAGTCGTTTGCCGTCCTTTAAATATCAGGGCAGTCTTGTCTGGGTTTTGTGTTGCCTGTTCTTGAAAAAGGGCTACGATTCCCTGATCCAAAGCATGGTCAACAGAAGTATCATTCAAATCAAACATTAACTCCTGGGCTTCAGCCTTTGAAAGAATGGCGATCTTGTTGAATTGTTGATTGAGTTCTCGATAATCCTGTAAAACTTTTTTGAGTCCTTCACCGAATTGATGAACAAAACTTGGCAAATAACAATTGGCATCGAAATGAATTTCAAAGGCCTCCTCATTGCCAAAGGCTAGATGAAAAAAGCCAGGCCTTTTTAGGTCCTCAGGAACGGAATCGTGTAGGGAGTCATGAGAAATAATCACATTAGAAAAATCATCCATAGCCATTCCGTGATGGTTTTCCTCCGTTACTAGGTCCAAAGGGAAATTCTGAAATTGATAAAACGCTTTCAGCGAACGGTCTGTGTCAATAATGTGTTGCTTAATCGTTTTGGGACTGGACAGATCAAGGGTAATCGGCACCATTTTTTCCCACATCTCACGCTCAACTTTGGCCTTGAGTAGTGGAGTCAAAATATTAATTTTCTGCTCACCAGTATACCTTGACAACACATAAGAAATCACGGAGGTCCAAATGACAAAACGCTCAAAGGGTCGACGATCGGTATATCGATGTAAAAGCTCACGGCAAACATTATCCAAAGCGAAGACCATCTGCTCTTCCTTCACCACATTTCCATTTTTACGATTTCCGGGAAGGACAAAGCTATCGCTATTCTGGCCAAGATGTTCTTTCCAAAAGTTGAGATGCTTTACATATTTCTTTCCCGAAAAAGTAAATTTTTTATTTGCTAGCATGGTGAATATTTTATTTGCTAAAAACTTGTTGCGTATCCAGAAAGGAAGCGTAGGTGACGCTAAAGGATCTGATCAAAAGTTAAAACTAGAGTCAATAGAGGGACTTGCCAAAGAAGTTTCTTGGTTGCCTATTTCATACAGGGCAATCATTGGATCGTTGACCACGGCATTGATAATCGTAAGTAGAATCTCGAAATAACCATCAATGGTTGATGCGGAAAATAAAGCAGTACTATAATTCAAAGTCAGACTCAAACGATCCGTTTCTTTTTCAAACATAAAAACTAAGTCGTACTTGCAGGAGTCTGCAGGAAGATGGATTTGTTCCAATTCGATGTTTCCAATTCTTTGCAGCGGAGCATCTTCTTCTGCCAAATTTTTTAGTGCCACCGTTACATCGAAAAGGGGCGAACGACCAGGTGGCGTTTTGATGTCAAGATCATGTAGCAATAAATCAAAAGGATAATTGGCATGATCGAGCGTTTCAAAAAATTGTTGTTTTACCACATTCAATAAATCTGCAAACCGATCTTCTCGATTGAATATAGTTCGGAGAGGGATGACATTGAAAAAACAGCCAATTAAAGATTCAACATCTACGTGAGGACGATTGGCTTCCAAGGTACCCATTACGATGTCTTCCTGATTGCTTAAACGGAACAATAAAGTTTTGGTAATGGCTGTCAACAGTACAAACAAACTACATCCTTGAGCGGAACATAATGCCAACAATTGCTGATTGATCTCCGAGCTAAACTCATAGGAAGTGCTTGCTCCCGCAAAACTTTTTTCGGTTGGCCTCGGAAAATCTGTTTCAATATTGATTACGGGTAAATCACCTTGCAACTTTGATCTAAAATATTGTCTTTTCTCTTCCAATTTATCCGTCCACAATTGTCTTTTCTCCCATGCAACAAAATCTGTATACTGGATGGGTAATTTCGAAAAATTGCGTTCAAATGCCTCCATCCCATGTTCCAATAAATAGAGCAATTCTCGCCCAAAGATACTTGAAGACAATTCATCCATAATGATATGATGGAAAATAAAAAGCAGCGTACTTTGCATTGGGCCATGATGAAAAACAAAGCAACGGAATAAAATATCCTTTTCTAAATCAAAGGTTTGACTATTTTTTTGATCAATCAAGGACAGTACGCTATCTTCTTCACAATCTTCCATCTCCGTTACAGCCACCGCAAACTGAATAGCAGAAGGGGCCAATACCCTTTGTTTTAGTTCCCCCTCAACGGTAAGAAAATTGGTTCGTAAGCTCGCGTGTCGCGTTATCAGAAAATGGATGGCATCATTGAGTTTTTGAAGGTCAAGTTCTCCTTTCACTCGAAATGCATATGGAATGTTATAGGCATTGCTTCCATTGAGCAGTTGATCTTGCATCCAAATTCTTTTTTGGGCGAAGGATAAGTCCACATACTCTTCCAAGCCATTATTGGCACTCAATGGTTCGATGGCTTTCACTTCCCGCTGTTCATCCGCTCGAATTAAGTCAAGGATAAACTGAATGGTGGGTTCTTGAAAAAATGCAGCAATCGGAATCGTCACGGCAAACTTTTTCTGGACTACGGACAACATTTTCATCGCCATTAAAGAGTGCCCTCCCAACTGAA
>JBCCSR010000145.1:0-8666 GCA_039199865.1 Bacteroidota bacterium | reverse complement strand
CACGTATGGCCAGAGTTTTAGTATTCACTTGAATGCTGAAAATAAAAAACAATTGTTTGTACCACGAGGCTTTGCACACGGATTTGCAGTGTTAAGCAAAACGGCTGTCTTTTATTATAAATGTGACAATTTTTATTCAAAAGAACATGAGGGAGGCATTTTGTACAATGATCCACAACTCAACATTGACTGGAAATTAGAGGCCGATAAAGTGCTACTCTCTGAAAAAGACAGCAGCCTACCCAAGCTGGGCCAACATCGACCCGTCGGGGTATTTGCTAATGCTGACTAAATCCACCCAACTTTCTTTACAATTCTACAACGCTAAATTCATCACATGACTCAGATCATCGTTACTGGTTCTAAGGGGCAGGTAGGAAGTGAACTCCAATGGCTCACTACTCAGTATCCTCATTTTCAGTTTACCTTTGTCGATCAAGAAGAGTTGGACATCACCGATGCCCATGCAGTACACTCCTTTTTCGATGCTTCCGCTTTTGACTATTGTATCAATTGCGCCGCTTACACTGCGGTAGACCGAGCGGAATCTGATCGGCCAATGGCCCATCAAGTCAATGTTGAAGGCAGTAGAAATTTGGCAGCAGTTTGTCAGAAAAACGATACTCAGTTGATTCAGTTGTCCACTGACTATGTGTATCACAATCAACAAAATCGCCCCTTTGTGGAATCAGACGAGACGCAACCACAAAGTGTTTACGCCATAACCAAGCTAGCAGGGGAACAAATCGCCCAGCAGGTTGCTCCCTCCACCATGATTATCCGCACCTCTTGGGTCTATTCCTCTTTTGGACACAATTTTGTCAAAACCATGTTGCGGCTAGGCCAAGAACGGGATCAACTCAATGTGGTATTCGATCAGATTGGCACACCTACTTATGCACGTGATTTGGCCAAAGCAATACTTGACATCATTAGCCAAGTCCATTCCTCCCCCCAAGAGCGCTCTAAAATGGCGGGCATTTTTCATTACAGCAATGAAGGCGTCACCAGTTGGTATGATTTCGCGATAGCGATTATGAGAATAGAAAATATAGATTGTCAGGTCTTTCCAATCGAAACAACCGCCTATCCTACCCCCGCCAGTCGACCACCTTTCAGCTTGCTCAACAAAGCAAAGATTCGGCAGACTTTCGAGTTAAAAATTCCACATTGGGAGCAAAGTCTGAATGCTTGCTTAAAAGCTATTCGGGCTACCACCAGCTAGACCTCTACTACGTCGAGGCTCAGTAAATATTGATCCGCAGTGGTCAGCAATCTGTCTTGTTTTTCTTCTGCCATTTTATCAAAACTCCGTACCAACATTCCCAAACGAGGATTGCGGGTGAAGAAGTCGCGATGCACATGCATGAAACGCCAGAACAAAGCATCCCAAGTCGCTTGCCAATCCCCCTTTTTGTAATTGCTCATCTTCATGAGGTAGTTACTACCGCTGATATAGGGTTTGGTAGACATCAGTCCACCATCCGCAAACTGACTCATTCCATAGACATTGGGTACCATTACCCAGTCATAAGCATCGATAAACAATTCCATAAACCAACGGTAAACCTCATCTGGATCGAACTCACAAAGCAACATAAAGTTGCCCAATACCATCAGCCTTTCGATATGGTGGCAATACCCCGTCTTCAATACTTTTTGAATCGTATTGTCAACGGGATCAATTCCCGTAGTTCCATCGTAAAAGGATTGAGGAATTTTTCGTTCAAAGCCCCAATAATTTTTGGTCCGCTCTTCAGTGCCTTTACATAAATAGACGCCCCGGATAAATTCTCGCCAACCAATGATTTGTCGAATAAAGCCTTCGAGTGAATTAATGGGAACGTCAGTCTTGGCGGCAAAATGCAAAGCAGACTGAATGACCTCATCTGGACGAATCAAACCCACATTGAGCATCGGCGTAAGCACGCTATGATTTAATATGGTATGTTCTGCCACGATCGCATCTTCGTAAGGACCGAACTCGTGGAAACGTTGCTCAAAAAACTGTTGCAACCAAAGCTGTGTAGATTGATAGTCGGTGGGATAAAGGCATTCACTGGAGAGGTCACCGGGATTGTCGGCAAAGTGTTTTTTCACATATTGCACTGCCTCCTCGTAATGGGGCGTTGAATCGGGATATTGGATCGCGGGAGGGGTTTTCTTGCGTGGATATTTTTTCCGATTTTCTGGATCAAAACTCCATTTCCCCCCAACGGGTTGGTCTCCGACTTCCAACAAAATGTCTCTCTTTTTACGCTGTTCGATGTAGAATTTGGTTTGGAAAAACTTTTTCTTATCGCTTCTAAAAAAGCCGGACAAATCTTCACGACTATTCAAAAACATGGGGCTCGGAGCAATCTGAGTTTGCAGGCCATGCTCTTTTGCGGAGGATTGGATGCGCTTCTCCAGCCAATCATCATTGGTATCGATGTAATGAATTTCCTCGACTCCCTGTTCCGCTAAGTTTGCAAAGAGCACCCTAACATCTGCCCGCTCTTCTATCGCCTCGACGTAGTCCAAATTTTTATCTTGCGCTTGCAAATAAGAAGCGTAGAATTTCATCGTCGCTCGATGAAAAGCCAATTTTTGCTGATGGAAAGCAAAGTGTTTGAAAAATAAATACTCCTCCACCAGTACGATGGGTTGATCATTGTCTAGCAGCACGCTCTGTGCAAATAGTTGATGGGGAAAAATCAGATTAATTGTCGCCATGTTTTTTATTTTTATTTCGTCGGCATCTTTCACTACAATACTTTACCTCCTCCCAGACGTTCTTCCACTTTTTCCTCCAGGAAAAGGGACGTCCACAAACCACACAGTCTTTTTGAGGAAGATTACTTTTTTTCATTGTTTGGAAGATTGTTTTTTCTTTTTGGTTCTTTTTTTACTTTTTGGACGAACGTGTTTGGCCAAAATGCGTCGGCTTTCAGCCTTTACTTGTTCGTGTTTTCTGTGGGACCAAATTTTCTCTCTAGCTGCTTTACTGCTTTCCTCTAGATTGACAACCGGAGCTGGATAATCCACGCCAATTTCCGTTCGGAAAAACTGCTGCTCCATTGTCGTCATTTTCCAGGGCTCGTGAATGAGGTTGGCGGGAACGGCAGCCAATTCTGGGACCCATTTTTTGATGTAAATGCCATCTGGATCATGCTCTTTTGATTGTTTCACTGGATTGTAGATGCGTACGGTATTGATTCCTGTAGTTCCCGCTTGCATTTGAAATTGAGGATAGTGAATTCCGGGTTCATAATCTAGAAACTGTTGCGCCAGATGATAACGTCCGCTTCGCCAATCTTGTCCTAATTGATGACAGAGAAAGGAGACCAGCATGGCCCGCATCCTAAAATTGATCCAGCCCGTAGCAATGACACAACGCATACAAGCATCTACTAGCGGATAGCCCGTTTGTCCCGTTTTCCAGGCTTCGACAAAATCGGGCCGCGCTTCGTGTTCTAAAAGTTCATAGCCCCGGTTGATGCAAATGCTTTCATACTCACATTCCACCTCAAACTTTTGTATGAAATGACAATGCCACTTGAGCCGCGTCAGCATTCCATGAAAGGCACGTTTGTACCGACTAGAATTGGGATGTTGATTCACGAATTGGTACACCTGTCGAATGCTCACATTTCCCCAGGACAGATAGGGAGAAACACGCGAACAGGAAAGGCGACTTTCCGTTGGTTTGGATATTTTCCAATGATAATCTTTTCCTCTTTTCTCGACAAAAGATTGTAAATACCGCCAAGCCTGTGTCTCGCCAGCGGGTTGGAATCCTTTGGGATAAGCCTCGAAATCCAAGCGCAATTGTTCTGGAAGCTCAAAAGGGTGGTTCAGCTCAATGGGCGCTTGCTGACGGTATTCATTGCGTGGAATCATGGTATGCATTCTGATGTACCATTTCTTATCCCAATCCACCCTATTTTTGATGCCCCGAATGATGCCATCTCTCTGAAACTCCGTCCATTGTATTTTTTGTGCATCTAGTAATTTTCTAACGGCTTTATCTCGATCCCAAGTAATTTGCACTCCACTTTCCCGATGACTAAAGACGGAATGAATGGCAAACCTTTCGATGAGAAAGTTAAAAACGGCCACTGCGTCGGCATGAAAGAGGAACACTTTTTGGTTGAAAGCGGCCAGCCGACGGTTGAGATCCTGAATAGAATGGTAGACAAATCTCAGATGCCGGATAGAAGTATCCGGATATTCCATCAAATGGGGCTCAAAACAGTAAATAATCAGGTAAGGCAATCCAGCTGATTCTGCCGCACGAAAGGCATCGTGATCTTGCGTACGCAAATCTCGTTTTAACCAAACAATATTCAATTCTTTTCGATTCATAAAAGCCTTCATGCTCCCCACTTGAACGCCGGTCATAGACCGCGGTATTTTTTCAAAATGCATTAATTTAACATTCGAGCCAAACGTTTGTTTGGCAAACCTTTTGATAAAAAAGCGCTATTTCAGTAAAAAAGACTCAAGGGAATCCAACTATATACATTTTCATCTCGTTAAGATTAATGAGGATCATCTCATTTCCGTTCTGAAAAGTCGAAGAATAGACCTTATTTACGCTTTGAACGTTCTAGATATGGTGATTCCAGATAATATTATTTAATTTAGGTTCTATTAGGAGAGATGGGTGTTTCAATCACGGTGTTTTGGCTGAGTACTCGATCCAAATTTGATCCTTTTCCAATAAAAATCACCTAAGATCTCCAATGAAGTGCTAGATTTCAAAATATCGGATTCAATAATTAAGGGTCCAAATTTCGGTTGTTTATGAATTTTAGTTTACGTCCTTCTATTTTTTTTGTGTTTTTGTTCTCCTTCTTCAGTACTTACCAACTGAAGGCTACGCACAATCGGGCTGGAGAGATCACTTACCGTCAAATTGACCAATTAACCATAGAAGCCACTATTACGACTTACAGCAAAGAAAGTAGCATCGCCGCTGACCGGGATAGCCTTGAGTTGTGCTGGGGAGATGGACAATGCGAGTGGGTTTTACGGGTCAATGGACCTCCTCCGGGGCCTCCCTTTCCCGGAGAAAGTTTGCCTAATGACACCAAGAAAAACATCTACGTGGCAACGCATCGCTACGCTGGCCCCGGCCATTTCAAAATGTTTATGACTGATGCCAATCGAAATGATGGCGTTTGCAATATCAATTCTGGAAATTCAGTCAATATTCCACTCCATCTAGAAACAACGGTAACCCTACTCGATCCTATATTTCAGGGACCCAATAACTCCCCCGTTTTATTGCAGCCCCCTATTGATATTGGTTGTGTAGGTCAGCCTTTTATCCATTATGTCAATGCCTATGATCCGGACGGTGACAGCTTGGCTTTCCGTTTGATTGTTCCACTGGAGGGGCCCAATAATGCCCAAGTTCCCGCTTATCAGCGTCCCAATGAAATTGCCCCTGGCCCAGATAATAATGTCCTTTTTGATGAATCGATTGGAGAATTTTTATGGTTGGCCCCTCAACAAGCCTGCGAGTACAATATTGCGATGTACGTCATTGAATACCGCAACGGCCAGCCCATCGATACCCTCATTCGCGATATGCAAATCCTTATCGAAGAGTGTGACAACCTACCTCCAGAGATCGAAGTGGTAGAAGAACTGTGCGTGATTGCGGGCGAAACCATTGAGTTAGACGTCACGGCAACTGCCCCATTGCTGGAGAATGAACAATTGGTCAACCTCACTGCTACCGGAGGCCCCTTTGAGCTAGATTTTAGTCCGGCTACGTTCAATGGAACAGAAGATTTTCAAGCCCAACCCCTCATTCGACAATTTAGGTGGGAGACCAAGTGTGAACACATCGAAGATCAGGCTTACACTGTCGTTTTCCGCTCTGCGGATAATGTGTCCATTATTGAAAACGCCCCGGATCCATCTTTTCTGTCTACGCTCAAAATATTGACGATCAAAGTAGTGGGTCCTCCTCCCGAAGATCTTATGGTGGAGACGGAGAGTGCCCAGGTGGAGCTGACTTGGGAAAATCCATATCTCTGTGAAGATGCGATGGAGGAGTACTTTCGTGGGTTTACCGTTTGGCGAAGATTAGGCAGCAATCAGTTTCCACCGGATACTTGTACTCCGGGGCTGGAAGGACAAGGCTATACTAAAATTACGCCCATTCCCATCCAAGACATTGTGGAGGAACGTTATTATTATCTCGATCTAGACGTGGAACGCGGTCGCACCTACTGCTATCGAGTTCTGGGAAATTTTGCCAGGATAACTTCCAGTGGTTTCGAATACAACAAATTGGAGAGTCTTCCTTCCGAGGAAATATGTGTCCAACTCGACCGCGATATTCCTTTGATCACCAAAGTTAGCGTTACCGAAACAGACTTGATCAACGGAGGCATGGAAATTCGTTGGACCAGGCCCAACCCCGCAGATTTGGATACCATTGCCAATCCAGGCCCTTATGTATATGAACTCTATCGTTCTACCGGTATCACCAGTACTGGTTTTCAGCTCATTCCCGATGCTGTCTTTTCAAGTCCAACTTACAGTATGGCCAATGATACCTTCTATTTTGATACTTTTCTGAATACTACAGAAAATCCTTACAGCTATCAAATTGTCTTTTACGCCACAGATACCATCAATCCTTTGGGCAATACTCCGGCTACCTCTTCTGTTTTTTTAACGGTCATGTCTACGGATAATGTCAATAATCTGACCTGGGACGAAGATGTGCCCTGGGACAATTATCTCTATGAAGTATACCGAAAAAATGATAGTGGAGACTTTGAGTTAATTGGTACCTCCACTACGCAGTCCTACGCTGATGAGGGCTTGCTCAATGGAATAGAATATTGTTATCAAATCCAAAGTCTTGGCTCCTATGGAATTGTGGGTACACCCGATACCCTCTTTAATTTTTCTCAGGAGGCCTGTGGTATTCCTCTGGATACCGTTCCTCCTTGCCCGCCAGAATTGATGGTTAGCAATATTTGTGATGAGACCAATCCGCAAACTCCAGAAACAGAATTTGAGAATGACTTGCTCTGGCTCAACCCCAACTTCATTTGTCCGGAGACGGATGATGTGGTTGGCTATAATGTCTACTTTACCCCGGTTGAAGGGGGGGACTTCGAGCTAATTGCCAGTTTTGATCTTTCCACTGATACTACCTTTACTCACAAACCAGACTTTGGAATTGCGGGCTGCTATGCAGTTACGGCCATCGATACTTTTAGCAATGAAAGTCGTTTTAGCAATATTGTTTGTATAGACAATTGTCCGGAATATAGCCTACCCAATGTTTTTACCCCAAACAATGATAGTCAAAACGATTTGTACATCCCCTTCCCCTATCGATTTATTGAACGGATCGAACTCAAGGTATACAATCGCTGGGGCAATCTGGTTTTTGAGACGTCCAACCCGGATATTCTCTGGGACGGAACCAATGCTTCTGGAAAAGAACTCAATGAAGGCGTTTATTTCTATTCCTGTCGTGTCTTTGAAAATAGGGTCAGTGGGATCACCCAACGTCCCGACATCCTGAAAGGATACATTGAGCTGATCAGATAAGCCAATAAACGGTGAACAGAAAATTCTGTTCACCGTTTATTACTTGTGCTTCTCTGCTGATAAAGTAGAGGAAATTTTAAGGATCAAATCAAAATTATGTTTACAGGAATCATCGAATCCATTGGTACCATTACCGCTATCGAAAAAGAAGGGACCAATCTTCACCTAAGTGTTCAATCCACTGTCTCTCCTAGTCTCAAGATTGATCAGAGCATTAGCCACAATGGGGTTTGTCTGACCGTCATTGCTTTGGAGGATGACGTTCATACCGTAACGGCTATTCAGGAAACGCTCGACCGAAGCAATCTAGGAGAATTACACGTGGGGAATACGGTCAATCTGGAAAGAGCCATGTCTGCTCAAGCTCGATTAGACGGACACATCATCCAAGGACATGTCGACCAAACGGGAACTTGTATTGGAGTAGAACAATTGGAGGGAAGCTGGAAATATACCTTTCGATACCCCCAAAGCGAAGAACATATTTTAGTCGACAAAGGCTCTGTTTGTATCAATGGAGTAAGCCTAACCGTGGTAGACCCAGTCGATGATCAATTTAGCGTCGCCATCATTCCATATACTTATGAAAATACCACTTTCAATACCCTCAAAGCAGGTGATAGTGTCAATCTAGAATTTGACGTCATTGGAAAATACATTGCCAAACACATTGGCATCTACCTCAAAGCGATGGTAAAATAAGTTAGCTCCAAGTGAAGTGGTAAAATGAGTGCAAGAAATTTTCTGCATTTTTTGCCGTAAAAAAGTGTTCAACACACGAAAAAAGGGATGCTTTCGCGAAGAAAGCATCCCTTTTGTAGGATAAGTACTGAATGAAACCTTATTCGATTTCTTCCACTTCTTCCAACTCTGCACGTCTTGCCTGAGAATTTTCGTAAGCCTCTTTGCTCGATACAAAGAGTCTTTCGAAAGTAGGCAAACCGGTTCCAGCAGGAATTCGTTTTCCAACGATTACATTTTCTTTCAAACCATCCAAGGTATCGAGTTTGGCAGCAATGGCCGCCTGGCTGAGTACTTTGGTCGTTTCTTGGAAAGAAGCCGCTGAAATCCAGCTGTGTGTACCAAGAGAAGATTTG
>JBCCSR010000144.1:0-8675 GCA_039199865.1 Bacteroidota bacterium | reverse complement strand
GGTCACAAGGGTTTCTAAAGAGAACCCCCTGCGCTACTAATGGTTTTTGGATTTAGTCTTTGTATCATGGCGTTTTTTAGAGGAGCCCAAAGCAACTTATCTTAGCAATGTTACATCCCCACTTTCAAATACATTGATTTCTCTTCCACAAGTAAAAATCTTTGCCTGGACTTGCCAGATAAATACTCCCGGATTAATGCGTCGACTGTTTTTAAATCCAGTCCATCCTTGGTTGATGCTATTGCTGGTAAAAACCGTATTGCCCCAGCGATCAAAAACCTGTAAAGTGTAGTCCATAATGTCGACGGACAGACCAGGATAAGCTTTAAAGTCGTCATTGACGCCGTCATTGTTGGGAGAAAAAGCATTGGGTACGTAAAAGAAAGAGGTACGACCTTCCTCTTCCAAAAATACCGTCACTGGCGCCCGTTTGCTTTCGCAAATATTGCTCACATCAACCCAAAGATCACCCGGTGATTTTGCGTAGAAGAAAGGTGCAGTCGATCCATCTGGCCATGCAAAAGCTAGCTCTTCTATCGATCCACTTATCTGAGGCACCAATAGGATACTATCTTGATCGCAATCGAGAATGACCTCGTCTAGCTGAACTTGTAAGGGTACTCGACCGATGACTTCTACCTCATCGGTATGCAAACAGCCGTTGGCATCCTGAATGGAAATGGTATAAATGCCCGCTGCCAAATTATCGAATCGTCCGCTATCTTGAAAATCGAGCTGTTCGATAGCATAACTAAATGGAGCCGTTCCACCAACCAATTCTTCCACTTTGATTTCTCCATCAAAAGTATTTTCACAAACGGTATTGGCTTCCAAAATAAAATCAAAATCAGGATAGGGCAAAACACTTACTTCTACCGTAGAGTCGCAGCCATACTGATTGGTCAACACAAAGGTTTCCGAGTCGCCAATCGCCAGTGTCTGACCATTGTACTCGAGGGTACTGCCCAAACAAGTTTCTAAACTCAGTGCCGTTTGACTGAGCGGTTGTGCTTCAACAATTACCGTAACGACCGAATCACAACCCAACTGACTGGTAAAGGTAAAGTCTTGTTGAGTCCCAGCGGCAATGCTTGTTCCCTGATAACTGATACTAGATCCAACACAGGCAGGAATCTGTTCAACGGTGCTGAAGGTTGGATTTGCCGCTACTGTCACCGTGATCACTGAATCGCAACCCAATTGACTTTGGTAGTTAAAGACTTGCTGCGTTCCCGCGGCAATAGACACCCCATCAAAAAGTACAGCTTCTCCGATACAAGCACTCAATTCCTCAATGGCATTATAGCTGGCATTTTCCATTACTTCCACCGTGATTATCGAATCACAGCCCGATTGACTTTGGTAATTAAAGACTTGCTGCGTTCCAGCGAGAATGCTTACCCCATCGTAAACAATGGAGCTTCCAGCACAGGCCGATAACGTTTCCACCTGATCATAAACCTCATTTTCCAAAACGGCAACCGTAACAATAGAATCACAGCCATACTGATTCAAATAGGAAATATCTACTTGATCACCCGCAGCAATACTGATTCCATCATAAACAATCGAAGTGCCCGCACAGGCCGACAAAGTTGTGGTAGTAGCATCTAAAGGATCAGCAGCAACAATGACCGTCACCGTAGAGTCGCAACCAAACTGATTTGAATACAAAATAGCTGCTTGGCCACCCGCGGCAATACTGACGCCGTCGTAGACAATAGAAGTGCCCACACAAGCCGACAAATGCTCGACGGTAGCATCCAATGGATTGGATGTAACCACAACGTTGACAATGGAATCACAACCATACTGATTGCTTAAATAAATATCTTGCTGGCTACCGGCATTTAAAGTCATGCCATTATAGAGCACCGTAGATCCCGCACAGGCTTGCAAAGTTAAGTCACTCTGATCCAGTGGGTTGGCCACAACATCTACCGTAATCATGGAATCACAGCCCAAATAACTTTGGTAATTGAATACTTGTTGGGTCCCTGCGGGAATCGCCACTCCATCAAAGACAAAGCTATCGCCCGCACAGGCTTCGGCACTCAGCAAATCCTGATAAACCGGATTGGCCGTTACGGTCACGGTGATGGTAGAATCACAGCCGTATTGATTGGCATAAACTACGACCTCTTGACTCCCTGCCGGAATCATCACTCCGTTGTAATTGATGGTAGTCCCCGCACAGGCCTGAATTGTTTCTGCACTCACTTGAACGGGCAGTGCATTGACCACAACGGTGAGCGTAGAGTCGCAACCAAATTGATTTTGGTAGTGAAAGATTTCCTGAGTTCCGGCGGGAATCGTCAGGCCATCAAAAACGATGCTTTCACCGAGACAGGCATCAAAGGTTTGGGTGGCCACAGAAATAGGATTACTGATGACCTCAACCATAATCGTAGAATCACAGCCAAATTGGTTGGGATAGGTAAAACTCTGTTGGGTGCCCGCCAAAATTTGGGTACCATTGTAATTGACCGAAGTACCCGCACAAGCAGTCAAGGTTTCACTCATTTGGTGCACTGGATTTTCATCAACGACTACCGTCACAATAGAATCACAACCCGCTACCGTAGTATAGTTGAACACTTGTTGGGTACCCGCTATGATATTCGTACCATTGTAATTAAACGCATCACCAGCACACGCGGCATAACTTTCCACTTCATTGTAATTGGGCAATTCAATGACCTCCACAATGATGGTGGAGTCGCAACCAAACTGACTGACGTAATTGAAAGGAGTAATGCTTCCGGGAGTCAAAGCCGTTCCGGCAAAAATTACTGAATTGCCCTGACACACGGATAAGGTGATTGGTACGCTACTGTCCTCACAATTTCTACCCAAGAGGAAATCGTAAGTGGTTTCATCATCACATCCTACCAGGGTCAGATCTGCCAGATTGTTGAGTACTTTCAAGCTATCGTCTAAGTTCAAAGTATCGATAAAGACTTCGTAGGTCGTCGACAAAATATTATTGAAATCGTAATGGCCACTGCCATCCGTCGATACAGTATCCAGGTTACTGGTTCCATCACTTAGGATAACGGCAATATCGCTCAGCAGAGGATCGCTAGCATCAATAATGCCATTGCCATTGGCATCGAAATAAACATTGCCAATGATGTTGCCAAAACCGTCGTATAAATCGAGGGTCAAAGGGTCAGACAACACAACACAACCGTCCACGTCCGTCATTTCCAATTGATAGGTTCCACTTTCAGTAACAATGGGATTCATCATCGTTCCATTGGGTGCGGGCATGGCTACCCCATTGAAAAACCATTGATAATTGACCACCCCGGGCATCGGTGGCAAACAAAGCGTATCCGGGCTACATCGCGTATGACAGCCCGCCGGAATGCGATTGATATTCGGACCGGGTAATATACGAATGCGATTGCTCTCTTTTTCACAACCAAATGCATTGACCGCTACTGCGGAATATTCTCCGGGTTCACTACTCATAATACTGGTTCCGACCTCTCCGGTGTTCCAAACGTAGGTGATACCCGCTTGTGGAGCGACAACCGAAAAAGTCGTTGGTGTATTCGTACAAATAGGATCTGTTTCAGAGGCACTGATGAGAAAATCGTCCGGCAAGGCATGAATAATGACCTCAAAAGGCTGCGTGATACTCGTACAACCCGTAGTATTATCGGTAATGGTTACAGCATACTGATAATTGCCCGCAGATAATAAATTGCCTCGTTCATCGGTAAACTGCAAAGTATTGCCACTAATCATTCCCGTCCACAAGTAGGAATAGGAACTGACGTCTTGAATCTCCAAATTGATGTCTTCTCCTTCACAGGCCTCATAAGTATCATCAACATAATTGATGGGCTGACCAAAATCATCCAGCTCTACCAAGCGAATGGTACCATCTGGTGCAGGGATGACATCGATTACTACCGGAGCGGGTTGGTACTCACAGCCATCTGCGTTGGTGATGGTCACGGAGTATACTTCCGACTGCTCCACGGTAATGGAATTGCCCATTTCTCCGTTGGACCAAAGCCAAGCGACGCCACCAGCAGGAGCAGTCAAGGTGACCTGATCTCCCTCACAAATAGGCGAAGGTTGCGACAAGTCAATTGCCCCAGTCAATCCATTGGGTTCAACGGTGATGACCTTGGAAATGGAATGATTACAGCCATAAATATTGGTGGCATAAAGGGTTACCGTATAGTCTCCGGGAGTGGCGTACTCATGATAAGTATTTTCCAGCGTCGAAGTATTGGCTTCATTACTGGTGGGATCACCAAAATCCCAGGAAACGGAAGTGATATTTGCAGATCCATTCAAGACGAAATTCATTGCCGTGGCCTGACAGTTGATCGTTGGTATGGGAAAATCAACCACTGGTCTTGGATTGACGGTGATGGTTTGGGTTTTCACCGAAATACATCCCCCCGGCTCGGTAATAGTGAGGGTGACATCGTAATTGCCATCCGTAGAAAAGATGTGCATTGGATGTTGATCACTAGAAGTATTGGCCGCACCACTGGCGGGATCGCCAAAGTCCCAAGACCAACTCGCAATGGAGCTAATGGGGAGGAATGTGGAAATATCGGTAAACTGGGTTTCACTTCCCGGACAAGCATTGTCTACATCAAAATTGGCAGCAATCAAAACCGTATCAATTTTTGCATCTCTACACAAGAAATTCTGTCCGGGATTTAATGGATCGGGGGCCAGGCCTCTGAGTCTAATCGTATAAAAGCCTGCCTCACCAAATACGTGGGTTGGATTTTCCTGACTGGAAAAATTGGCTGCGCCGCTGGCGGGATCACCAAAGTTCCAAGACAGAGTACCAGGGATAAAACTAGTAGAGGTGTTGGTGTAACTGTGCTCATTACAAATGGGAATGGGTTGATCAATTTCAAAACTAACCAAAGTCCCTGGGAAACAGGTTGTCCCTCCTCCCGGAATAGAATCATTACAGACCTGTCCGGCTGGACAACAAATATCTTGAACCGTAATGCTATTCGAAGCGGCCATGCAACCATTTTGATCGGTCACCTCCACCCGGTAAACACCGTATTGATCGGCATTGATAACGGGCATGTTCATTCCAATCGAGGCACCATCGCGAAACCATTCGTAAGTGTAGCCATCTTCCGTATCTACAGCATACAAGTCGGGGGCGGGTTGTCCCGGACAAAACCAGGTATTGTCGGGCGTGGAGATGTTGATGTCCGGTAAGGGATACGGATCAATAAAGAAAGTGGTATCTTCTTCACAACCAAAATTATCTTCAACAACCAGTTCATAATAGCCAGGTCCTAAATTGGGATTGGCCAAGGTGGAAACAATGCTCCCCCCTTCGTCATACCAGGTATAACTGGTGTAGACCGTTGTCGTTGAAATGCTTCCGGTTTCGCCAACACACAAACCAATCGGATGATTGACGCTTGGTTCTGGCTTATCGTGCACGACAACGGAGATGATTTCAACAACGCCACAGATGTTGAGTTCCAAATCGTGGGTTCCCGCTTGATGCCAAAGGATTTCGGGACTCAAGGTATTTTGTCCATCCACTACCGTTCCTGCTTCTGGTGGAAAAACAGACCAACTGTAAGTAATGTCCTGAAAAGCCGTTGAGGTATACACTGCCGTTTCATCTCGGCAAGCATCAGCCGTTTCGGTAATGGTAAAGGATGGGATGGGATCGACGGATAAGGCCAAAGCAGCCGATTCGCACATGGGGCCATTCACACTGGTTTGGGTAACCGATAATTCATAGGGAGGGGTGTTGCCCCAGATGACATTGATGGGATTGCCCATTCTTTCGGTCACGTTGCCACCGTCGTTGACTTGCCAAGTAAAGGAAAAATTAGGACTAGCAGAAATGGCCTGGTAGGCGTAAAACTGACCCGGACAAATTTCGGTTGCCCCGATAATGGAACTCACCGCTGGAGGTGGCGTGACTACATCGACTTCCAAGACATAACTGTCTGTACAGTAGTCATTGAAATTCGCAGCAACTACTTGTACTTGATAAGTTCCAGGGCCCGCGGTCCAATCTACGTTGAAGTTGGCAGCCGGAGCCATAGAATTAAAAATTGTTGAGCCATCGGGAGCGATCACCGTCCAATTGACATCCACGGTCAAATTTTCGTTTACCGCATTAATGGCCGAGAAAGGAGTCGCTTCATTTTCACAAGCTTCAATGGGGCCACTGAGATAATACTCAGGTAAGATACCGACCTCCAAAGTGTCTCTTCCTCCACAGCCCAAATAGCAATTGTCGTATTCGACAATTACGTACTGATCGGTGTTGGGAACGATATTGCTCTGCCATTGTACCGTAATTTCATGACTGTTCAGTCCCGATTCAATGGTCCCATTTCCGGAAACGGTCCACAAATATTCCGTTCCCGAATAAAGAGGCATGGTATAAGCTGCCGTTTGCCCATTACAAACTCTAGTCGCCCCTTCAATCTCCGCATTGTCCGAAATAATGGGAATTTGAGCAATGGTGGGCTCGCTACAATAATCTCCGGTACAGTCGGCAACGGACAGTTCGATGGTGCCTAGCGGACCATCTCCCCAACTAATGGTAACAAAATTATCGTTGGGGCCTCCGCCTTCGGTAATGGTTCCGTTATTGCTTACAGTCCAGGTGAAAGTACCACAATCATCGCTACTGGTGTAAGTGATGACCTCCCCTTCGCAAATGGTACCGACGCAATCTACTTCCGGACCAACCGCATCCTCTACTTCGATAGTAACACTAGTTGTATCGGCACAAAAACACTCGTTGGCAGCAATTAAACTGACGGTGTAAGTTCCTGCCTCAGTGTACGTATAAAAACTATTAAGGTCATTAAAACTTTGGCCAGGACCAAAATCCCAGGTAAAGTGTTCGGCATTTACGCTTTCATTGGTGAAATAGACCGTTTGGCCTTCACAAATATTGACCACTCCATTGGTGATGGGTGGGCTCGTACTAAAAATGGCCTCTGGTTCCTCCAAGATTTCCACACAGAGGGAAGTCGTTCCACCACAAGTAGGCTCATCACATTCTAGCACAAAAGTTCGTGTACCAGGACATCCGGTTGGATCTTCTACTGTAAGGGTGTAAGTCCCCGCACAAACATTGACCAAACTTTGTGCAGTAGACGTAAAGCCGTTGGGGCCCGTCCAGAAAAAGCTCACTCCTCCTCCCGGATAACCATTGAGTACTTCTGGATAAATTGCCCCATCACAAACGCCCGAGGAGCAAGAGCTTGGTTTGACAATGTTTGCCGTGATCGATGGATCACAAGCCTGGTTGAAATTTAGATCAACAAAGCAACTGGCAGACATCCCATTGGCATCCGTTACCGTCACGCTGTAAGTACCAACCCATACATCGTAAAGGATGGACGTGGTTTGTCCATCTGACCATTGATAAGTGTAGGGAGCAGTTCCACAGCTCGCTTCCACAAAGGCAACACATAAATTATTCGATATTTCATTGCAAGAACCACCGCAGTACAGTTCTAGATCGCAGGACTGTGGCTCCACTGTTGCCTCGACCAAGCCACTCCCTGGTTCTCCCCATTCTACTTCTACGCTGTTTCCACTGGTCGTAAAATTAACCGCTCCAGTCACCTCCCAGTCTATTTCCGTACTAGGATTGCCCGGGACGGTATAGGTTACCGTACTAAAAGCACAAACTTTTTCACAACTATTATTCGTACTATCAACCGCAGGACAAGAAGAATCCGAAATGATTTCGAGCTGGCTTGCTCCTGAGTCGATGGTAATTGTATAAAAATTAGTCGTTGATGTTCCAAAAATAATGTCAGTAACAACCACGGCCAAACCAGCAAAACCTGGTTCTTGGAAACAAAATTCGAAAGTATTACCTGTAATGGGTTGGAGATTTCCATCGATGTCAAAAAACCATTCCGAGATGATGAAAAATGGTACGCCAGTGGTATCCAGTGTGTAAACCGCACAGTCTCCCACACATACTTCGAGGGGACCATCAATGGTTGGAAAAGTATTTTGTGCCGAAAGTTGAATACAAAAAAACAAGGCAAAAATTGGGATAAAGAGGGATCGTCTGGTTTTCATTGCGTTTTAGTTAAATGTAGACCTTTGAATCCGGAAAGGTCTCTGGGTTAAATTCGTTGAAGTATGGGTACAATCAGGTCTAGGCTTAAGAGGTCTTACTATTGGTGAGACCCCATGAGATGGGAATTCGTTGCCTGCTTCACAAAAATTAATGAAATTGGGAATAGACCAAGGGCGAATAATTCAATTTGGAAGCACTAAAAATGGAGGAGCTAAATTCAAAAAGAACCGTGCATTTGGGCATTCAAATGTCATTTAAAATGCTCAAAAATAAATATATACGAAATTATTTTAAATATATACTTTCAATAAAAAACATTAAATTACCCCATAAAGGGTATTGCACAGGTTAGCAAATCAAAATAATTTTGAATAGTCACATCCATCAATAAGATCTTTACCTTACTAATAACTACCAAAGCAAAAGATCTTTCGCCTTGAAGTACAGCTCCCACTTCAAGGCGTTTCTTTGTCCTCAAAAGGCTAAGGCCAAGGGAAAAATTACTCGCAAAGTACTCCTTGCAATCCGATCAGTTGATCCAACCGGCCATTTATTTTGATTGAGTAGTTAGGGAAAAAATTAAGCCCTTGTGGAT
>JBCCSR010000143.1:0-8705 GCA_039199865.1 Bacteroidota bacterium | reverse complement strand
GTACCTCCATCGAGGTCACTATCAACTGTTGGCAGATGGAGAGGTCATTCAAGCGCATAATGTACAGTGGACTGGGAATATTGCTAGGGGAGAAAGAGACCTCTTTTCTATTGTGGTAGAAAATGTCCCCCCAGGAGCCTACGAGATCGCGGTAACTTTGAAGTTACCAAATGGAATGCCCGATGCCCGTATGTCCAACAATTTCCTGAGTGGAAAAGCGATTCGGATTGCGGAGATACGCCCTTTTTCCATTGAAAAATTGGATCAATTGGGAGCTAGCCCCTGTGTAGGATCCGATACTTATTTGCGGGTCAACTACGATGGAGATGCAGCGATTCGCTGGTACTTTGAAGAGGAGAGCGATGAACCCGTTGCCGAAGGGCCTCATTATTTTGTCAATGGTTTATTGAGTGATTTTACCATTTATGCTGAAGCGCTAGTGACCAGCCACATTGGCATCCCCATGGTAGATCCGGCCAATAGTAGCGTGGGCAATGACAATGGGGGAAGCCTTGTTTTTGATGCCTTGGCTCCCTTCTTACTGAAATCAGTAAAAGTTTACGTCGAAACGCCTGGTCTTAGGCTGCTTACCTTGCGCAATGCGGATGGAGCCGAAGTACAGAGCCAGATGTTAAATCTCTCCGAAACGGGGGAACAACGAGTTGAATTGAATTTTGAAATCCCTGAAGGCCAGGACTGGTCGATAGAGATCAATGCGGGACTCCCTTTACAACATTCCACCCAGACCAACTATCCCTACAAAATTGCAAATGTTGTGTCCATTAAGCAAAGTGGAGATTTTATCAACCCTCTGGTAAATTATTATTATTTTTACGATTGGGAAATCGTTCACAATCACGTTTGTGGACGCCAAGCCTTTGACATCAGTTATCAGATGACGGAAATGGCGCCAGAAGCGCAGTTTGAGGCCTCCGCTGAGATCGTCTCAGTTGACAATGGAGCCCTCAGCTTTACCAACTTTTCCTCCAACGCTCAACAGTTGGTCTGGGATTTTGGAGATGGCAACAGCAGTACGGCCGAAAATCCAGTACACATCTACAGTGAGGAAGGCATTTACACGGTAGTCCTGACTGCACTCAACTCGGAAGGCTGCTCAGACGTTGCGATTCTGCCCATCGAAGTGGCATCTGTTCTTGCGATTGAAGAATTATTCGATGAGCAAAACATCAAAGTGTATCCCAATCCTACCTGGTTGGGAGTCGAAGTGGCCTTCCAGTTCAATAATCCTCAGGAAGTCCGCATGGAATTGGTTGATGTTTTAGGACGTAGCATCAGGGCCTTTGAAACGCGCCGTTATCGTAGGGATGAAGTCGCCATTCCTTTGAGTCAATACGACTCGGGGGTTTATTTTCTGGTATGTCAAATTAATGACCAAAAAATTGTCAAGAGAATCGTCAAATTGGACTAATTTTCGGTTTAAATACTGATTCAACTATTCGCACACCATTTTTACCTGATGGTCGGATGTTCTGTAACCGAGGAACATTCTTTTTCAATCATCGTTAATCCCTTGTGTTGACACCGGACACCAACACACATCATTTTTTAAAAACCATTTAAATTATGCGTACATTAATTACAATATTTTCCCTTTTACTCACGACCAGTGCTTTTGCGCAGATCAATGAGGGGATAATTTCTTCCGGCTTGCTGGAAAAAATCGAAGCGGACCCCGAAGCAGTGGTCTCCTTTTACATTTCCCTTAGCGAACAGGTTGATGTCAAAGCGATGAATCGCGAATTTTATGCAAAAAAAGCCACTCAGCAAGAGCGGGTAGCGACTTTAGTTCCTGCATTGCAGGAAATGGCCAATGCCACTCAACCTCCCTTCCTGGAGGCCTTGAGAAAATCCATTCACGTTGAGGCAGGAAGTATCCACCCTTTGTGGATTGCCAATATGATTTACGCCAAAGGTTCCTACGCTATCATTGCAGAGTTGAGCCAGATGGATAACGTAGAGTGGATTGATTTGGATCGAAAAATATACTTACATCGCGCCGAAGAGGTAGCTTGCGAAGTTGGAATCAGCCCAAATGGCAGTGAGCCTGGCCATGCCGCCATCAAAGCCGATAAATTGTGGGCAATGGGTTACACGGGATACGGTACTCGGGCAATGATTGTCGATACTGGAACCGATCAATACCATCCTGCTTTGGAAGGAAACTACGTGGGGCTTTATTTTGGTGCAAGCCTGGGCTACACAGGGGTTGGAACCGAATCTATCGATTGTGACGATCACGGTACGCACGTAGCGGGTACTTGTGTTGGTTTGGATCGTGCTAATAATGATACTACTGGAGTTGCCTTTAATGCGCTATGGATTGGATCACCAGCAATCGATTGTGGTGCTTCTAACAGTACGCTGGGAACCAACCAGATTTGGCAGTGGGCCATCAATCCCGACGGCAACTTGTCTACTACCGAAGACATGCCAGCCGTAATCAATAACTCATGGGGAATTCCTACCCATGATGAGCAAGGAAATTTCATTGGTAGCCCTTGTGGAATGGGAAGTATGTCTTCCATGAATGCTGTAGAGGCAGCGGGTATTGCCATCGTTTTCTCTTCTGGAAATAATGGCATCTACGGAGCCTCCACCGTAAGTAATCCTGCGGATTTGAACATTACTGAAGTCATTCCAATGTCTACTGCTGCAGTCAATGGAGCTAGCGCTAGTTTACCCATTGCTGGATTTTCTAGTAGAGGTCCAACGACTTGTTCTGGAACTGGATCACTTAAGATCAAGCCTGAAGTTGCTGCTCCTGGTGTCAATGTTCGTTCTAGTATCGTAGGTGGGGGATATTCTCAGTTTAGTGGGACCTCAATGGCTTCGCCACACGTTGCCGGAGCGGTTTGTTTGTTGAAAGAGGCATTTCCAAACTTGACTGGAGAAACCATCAAACTGGCTTTGTATAATACGGCAAGAGACTTGGGAACTCCCGGTGAAGACAACGATTACGGAAATGGAATCATTGACGTTTTGGAGGCTTTCGAATATTTGGTTGGTCAAGGAAACACTCCCGTTGAACCACAAGTACAACACGATGCTTTACTGGCTTCCTTTGAAATGGATGATTTATTCTGTGGAGGTAGCTTCACGGGAACGATTGAGATTGAAAATGGAGGAACCAGTACCTTGAGCTCTGTAAATATCAACTATGAAATTAAGAACGGAACCGATATCGTTATGAGCGGAACAGAAACTTGGTCTGGAAGTTTGGCAACCGGTGAGCGTGCCAGCTACACTTTTCCAGATTTCTCAGGTTTGAATGGTTCTTTCGATCTTGAAGTGACTTTAGAAAGTCCGAACGGAAATGCAGATGCACGACCATTGAACAACAAACTTATGCGTAACTTCATCACTTCGGGTGAGAATCCATTAAATGTAGAACTCGTCGGAGGTGTTCAGGCAGAGCCATGTGGAAGTTCCAATGCTTTGCTGTTCCTCGGCTTGGAAGAGGCTTCTTTGATCGAATGGTATGTACAGCCCAATGGTGGTAATCCCGTGGCAACTGGCCCTTACTATTTGACTCCTGCTTTGCCTACTAGCTTTACTTTTTACGCTGATGTAACCCTAGAATCTGCTGGAGGAATCATTGATGTAGATGATACTGCAAACGAAGTTGGAGATGACGACGGTGGTGGTTTGATCTTTGATGTCTTTACCGACATGACTTTAAAAACGGTAACTGTTTTTGCTGACGCACCTGGTTTCCGCTTGATCTCTGTAAGAAATGCTAGTAATGTTTCTATTGGCAATAAAACCATCAATTTGACGTCCGCCGGAGAGCACATCATCGAATTGGATATCGATATTCCTCCAGGTGATGGTTATCAGCTTCGATTGGATGCGGGAGGGGATTTGTTATTCTCAACTGCTCCCAATTTCCCTTACAGCATCGGTGGTGCAATGTCTATTCAAAGATCAACTGACTTTGTAGATCCAAAAGAGAATTATTACTATTTCTACAATTGGGTGATTGAAAATAAATTTATTTGTGGTCGGGCACCAGTAACGGTAGATTTTGTACCTACAACGAACAATCCTGTTGCTGAATTTGCTGCTTCTACTACGGTCGTCAACATGACCAATCCAAATCCAGTTAGCTTTACCAATAATTCAGTCAATGGATCAACTTACCTTTGGAATTTTGGTGATGGAAATACCAGTACGGCTTTCGAACCTAGCCATATCTTCAACCAAACAGGGACTTTCACTGTTAGCTTGACAGTCATTAATGCAGATGGTTGTTCGGATTCAGAGCTTATAGAAATCGTTGTGGAAGAAGTAGTGACTTCCATTTCCGAGTTGGAGGCCCAAAATCAAATTAAGGTCTTCCCTAATCCTACCAGACAGTTGGTCAACGTTTCCTTTGATTTTGATGAAACGCAGAACGTTGAGGTTCGTTTGGTAGACATTCTAGGTCGCCAAGTCAATAATCTCGGTTTGAACAACTACCAAAACGATCAAATTCAAGTGGATTTATCCAATTATACCAATGGTATTTACTACCTGGTATTTGACCTGGAAGGAACGAAAGTGGTGAAGAAGGTCGTAAAGATGGATTAAATATTTCTTTTTGATGGGCTACTTTTTAATATTGTAGTCGAACAAATACATTCAGATATTACCCGAAATGCCTCGATGACTAAGCTACTTGACTAAGTTATCGGGGCATTTTTAGTATAGCAATACAATTTATTACCAAAACGATAGGATGGAGCACTTTGCATCGTCCTAAGCCAATGATTCGATGATGCCCAGAATTTTTACCCTCGTATTTCTCTTTAGTTTACAATTTACTTTTGCTCAAGAAGCCGATTGGAGCAAAATTGACGATCAGCTCATTCAAAAAATAAATGCAGCTCCTTCCACTTATCTTCCCTTTTATTTGATCCTCAAAGATCGTCTCGATGTCCTCGCGATTAAGGAGCGTTTTGATCAAGAAGGGACGAGTTTACAAGATCGGACCTACGAGTTGGTGACGGGCTTACAGGCCAAAGCCAAAGCGACGCAAGCCGATTTACTACAATTGCTAAACGACAGCAATCAGGTGGAATCGGGCTCGGTCAAGTCGTATTGGATCAGCAACATGGTTTTTGCGCGAGCAAAAACAGAACTCATTTTGGAGTTGAGTCGAAGACCCGATGTTGTCCTTTTGGAAAGCGTCTTGGAATCTCATTTGATCGACTACGAGGAACTAAATCAGGTAGCGACCGTCGAACCCAACGGTAGTGAAGATGGTTTGCGGGCCATCAATGCCCACAAGCTCTGGGAATTGGGCTATACGGGCTATGGACAAATTGCCTTGATCTTGGATACTGGAACCGATTACAGCCATCCCGCCCTGCGCAACAATTATCGTGGTCTTTATTTTGATAAAAGCGAGAGTTACAATGGAGAAGGAGAGGCGCCTTCCGATTGTAACGGTCATGGGACTCATGTTGCCGGTACGATCTGCGGATTGGATCGATCCAATCGAGATACCCTTGGAGTAGCTTTTAATGCCCTCTGGACTTCGGGCCCGGTGAATCTCGTTGGTGGTTGTGAAGATATCGTAAGTGATTTTGATAATTTCCAATGGGCCCTTGATCCCGACGGTGACCCTTCTACGATCGATGATCAGCCTGCTTCCATCAATAATTCTTGGGGATCGAGTACGCCAAATTGCAATAATAATGGTGGACTAGCAGATGCGATGAATGCCTTGGAGGCCGTGGGCATTGCAGTTGTTTGGGCGGCTGGAAACTCTGGATCAGGATCCTCCACAATTACCACGCAAGGGAATATCAATAATGGCTTGGTCAACAGCTTTGCGGTGGGCGCCCTCAATGGCAATAACCCTGATTATCCGATTGCGGGCTTTTCTAGCCGTGGACCATCTACTTGCGAAAGTACTGGTTCGCTACGAATCAAGCCAGAGGTAGCTGCCCCGGGAGTGAGTGTTCGATCTGCCTATCCGGGCGGTTCCTATCGCTTTTTACAGGGTACTTCCATGGCTGCTCCCCACGTAGCAGGCGCCATTACCTTACTCAAAGAGGCCTTTCCCTATCTTACCGGAGAAGCAATTAAGTTGGCACTCTATTTTTCGGCAAGAGATTTGGGGGAACCCGGAGAAGACAATGTGTACGGTATGGGAATGATTGACCTGTGGTCGGCTTACAACTATTTGATTGATCAGGGGCATACTCCCGTTGATCCTCAGAGAGCGCAAGATGCGGTAATCGTCGATTTTGAGGTAGAGGAATTGTTTTGTCAGGACAATACGACTTGGACTTTGCAGTTTGAAAATGGAGGAACTACAGTCTTGAATAGTTTGAATATTGAGTACCGACTTTGGTACAATGAGGATCAAATTGAACGAGCTGGTACCATCGATTGGACAGGCAACTTGGCTACGGGGGAACGTGCAACAATTACTTTTCCCGATTTGGCGGGACTCGAAGGAATCTACGATTTTGAGATCGTGTTGGAAGCGCCCAACGGATTGCTTGACGAGCGCCCTTTCAATAATCGACTGTTAAAAAAGCAAATCTACCTTTTTGATCCTGCACCCATTAACGTCCTTACGGTAGGAACAGACTTGGGCAATCCCTGTGTAGGATCGAACGCTATCGTAGTGATTGATGAGCCCAATATTTTGAGTGTGGATTGGTACGTGCAAGCCGTTGGCGGTATTTCCATTGGTTCCGAGTTGTATTATGAAACGCCCGCTTTACCCGTTCCCTTTACCTTTTATGTAGACCCTTTATTTGAGTCGAGAGGCGGTGTCGAATCGAGGAGCAACAACAATAGTGTGCTCAACGAAGCCAAGGAAGGCCTTGTTTTTGACGTGTATGCACCAATCCTTTTAAAATCAGTAAAATTGTACAATGAGCAAGCTGGCCCTCAGCAGATCATCATTGAAGATTCAGAAGGCAATACTTTGTACAGTAACTTTTTTGGGATCAGTACGGTTGGAGCATTTGTAGCCAATTTGAATGTCGAACTAGAGCGCGGTGATGCTTATCGCATCCTACTGGAAAATGGCAAAGACCTTTACTACGAAACAACCGCAAATTATCCCTACCGGATTGGCCACAATTTATCCATTCGAGAAGCAGCCAATGCCAGTGATCCCCAAAATGTTTATCCCTACTTTTACGATTGGGTGATTGAGCATCGACACATTTGTGGTCGTCCCTCCATCGAAGTAGCATTTGAAAGCGGTGATCGACCCGATGCTGCTTTTAGCCCCTCGACCACCTTAGTCAATTCTGATAATCCCGGTCCAGTACAGTTTACCAACGAAACGGAGAATGCTAGCCAATATTTTTGGGACTTTGGAGATGGCAATACGAGTACGCAGGAAAATCCTAGTCATCAATACAATACTCCGGGCACTTACCTGGTGAGTTTGACGGCCGTCAATGAAACAAGTTGTGCGGAGACCGTTACTGTGCTCATTGAAGTAGAAGAGGTAGCTGTGTCGACAACTGATTTGAATTTGGGAGAACAAATTGTGCTTTATCCCAATCCCAGTCAAGACAAAGTACGGGTAGTGTTGGATATTGAGACCAGAGATTTGCTTGAGCTTCAGCTGCTTGATTTGTTTGGACGTTCGATCATGAGGAATACCCTTCCGGGCAATAGTACTGCTTCCTTTGAATTGGACTTGACGGGTTTGCCCAACGGTATCTATCACTTTTCCGTTGGCTGGGAAAACAAGAAAGTCGTTAAAAAAGTAATAAAAATCGACTAGAATTGGTGAATGGCATATATTGTGATGAATTAGTGTGTCCACTGACTGGTCGATATTGTCGTCAATCATCCTTGTTGCTGAAGGCATTTGGCAAGCGTTAAAAAACTGCTAAGAGCCAATAGCGTCAAATCATTCAACAATATTGCCATGGTTGTTCGGCGTTAACCTAGTGAATCAAACACCATCAATATGGCGTCTACGAAAATTTTGCTTTTTTCTTTTTGTTGTCTCATGGCCAATTGCTTGTTTGCTCAGCAACCTCCCGCAGCAGACGATCCTTACGAGTTAAACTATCAAAAGCGGATCAAGAAACAGCGCTTAAATGGTGTTTATATTCCCAAAGACCTTTATGATGCTTTTAGTCAATTAGATCGTCTGATGGATCTAAAAACCAGAGCAGAATTTCAATTGCTACCGGAAGCTAGGGCCGGAAGAAAGTTTTATCTCATCATGTGGATTGTCAACAACTGGGGCTTCTATGAAGGCTCTCGTCTGTCTCATTACATTCGCCAATTGGGCATTACCCATCCCGAGCATATGGCCCATTTTCTGGTGATTACTTACCATCGTAAGCTCAACAAAAAGGAATTAGACCTTAAAGAAAGGGTGGAGTTTTACAAAGAAAAAGAGGAAAAGCTGAAGGAAAAGAATCGAACGATCTTATTCGAAGAAAAGCGAAAACGGGAGCAGCCCCAAGAGAAACAAGAAAATAAATAATACAAATCCATCATTTTACTCAATTAATTTGGACTTAGTCTAAATAGATTTTATATTTATGACACGTATGTATAACCAGTCATGAAAAACTATCATGAGTAAAAATAGATTAGGTACTTCTACCGACCAATTGCCTGACAAGCGATTTCATCTTCCTTTCGCATTGCCTATCGTCCAGGGTAAAAAATTGAAAAAAAACTGCAGCCGATATACTACCAATGTTTTT